>NZ_JBFBAZ010000058.1:0-48191 GCF_040682475.1 Hamadaea sp. NPDC051192 | reverse complement strand
GTCAACCTGTCCACCGAGGTACGCAACGGCACCTGGAACCTGCGCGTCCAGGACGCCGCCAGCGCCGACACCGGCTACATCAACAGCTGGACGCTGACCCTCTAAAGATTTCCACCGGCGGAAGGGAACCGTCTCATGTCGTCGTACGTCGATGGCTGATAGACGGGACCTTTCCTCCCCGCCGGACAGGGCGGGCACGCCACCGCGATCGCCCGCCCTGTCTTACTCGATCCACCCCTTCTTCACCGCGATCACCCCGGCCTGGAAGCGGTTGGCCGCGCCGAGCAGGTCATGCAGGCGGCTGATGCGTCGCCGCATCGTGCGGACGGACCAGCCGAGCTGGCGCGCGATCGCCTCGTCCTTCAGCCCGCTGACCAGCAACGTCAGGAGGGCGCGATCGTCCTCGGCGAGACTGTCGTCGGCCGGGGCGTCCAGCGGGACCGCCTGCCGCCAGGCCAGTTCCCAGTAGTCGACCAGCGCGTCGAGCAACGTCGACGGCCGGATCACCGCCGCGCGTACGCGGGTCAGGTCGAGCGACAGCGGCATCAGGGCCAGCCGCCGGTCGGCGATGGCGACCTTCACCCGCAGTCCTGGCAGCACCCGGGCCTGTTCGCCATGCCGGATCAGTTCGCGGATGTCGCCCAGGACGCCGGGCCACTCCAACGCCTCGGGCGCGTAGATCGCCCGGTACTGCACGCCCCGGGCCATCGCGGTCTTCTCCACCGGGTTGGAGGTCGTCAAGGCGTACGGGGGCCGGTCCAGGGTGATGATCTCCTCGCGCGCCTCCTGTTGCAGCTGGACGAACCAGCGGCCCAGCGCCTCACTGCCGTCGGCGATCTCGATCTCCTCGCCGCGTCCGGCGTGGGCGGAGGCGAACAGCGCCGAGAGCCGGGCGGCCGCCGCCTGCACCTGATCCAGCTCCGCCGCCCGCGTACGCACCAACGCCGTCACCGCGGCCTGCGGCTCGATCGCGGCGTACCGGCGGCGGGAGCCGGACAGCCGCCCGACCAGACCCTGCTCCCGCAGCCGGTCGAGGGCGCGCGCGATCCGGTCGGCCGAATGCCCCAGATCCGTCGCGAGTTCGGCCGGGGAAGCCTGATGCCGAGTGAGGATCGCCCGATAGACCTCCTCGTCGAAGGGGTCGACCCCGGCCGCGGTCAGCTCTCCAGACATGGGCAAGATCTTGGCCCACGTGTGCCACCGGCAGCAATGGGCCAGGGCGAGATCTTGCCCGGCCACCCCGCTCGTCGGTAGGCACAACACCCATGAGGTCCACCCCACCCCGATCCCTCGCCGTCGCCGTGAGCGCGGTCTTGGCGTTCGGCGGGCTGTCGGCGTACGCGCCGACGGGTTCCGCCGCCGCGCCCGACCCCCTGCGACGGGTCATCGTCACACTGGACGGAGCGGCCGCCGCGACCGCGGCCCCGGCCGGCTCGCTGCGCAACGCGCGTGGCGCCGGTGCCGACCAGGTCGGCCAGGCTCGCCGCGCCCTGTCGGACCGGCAGAGCTCGTTCCTGGACACCGCGCGCGGCAAGGGCGTGCATCCGAAGGCCGAGCACCGGTTCACCCTGCTGGTCAACGCCGTCGCCATGACCGTGCCGGCGTCCGAGGTCGCGACGCTGTCCAAGGTGCCGGGCGTCACCGGCGTCTACGACAACCTGCGCGTCCGGGCGTACACCGACGTCAGCGTGCCGCTGATCGGCGCGACCGACGTCTGGCGGCAGCCCGACCCGACCGGTACGCCCGCGACCGGAACCGGAGTCACCGTCGCCGTCATCGACACCGGGGTGGACTACTCGCACCCGGACCTCGGCGGCGGCTTCGGCTCCGGGCACAAGGTCGTCGGCGGGTACGACTTCGTCAACGACGACGCCGATCCCATGGACGACAACGGTCACGGCACGCACGTCGCCGGCATCATCGCCGGCAAGGCCGCCCAGCCCGGTGGGATCACGGGTGTCGCACCCGGTGCGCAGCTCATGGCGTACAAGGTGATGAACGATCAGGGCTTCGGCGAGACCGAGGACATCGTCGCGGCGATCGAGGCCGCGAGCGACCCGGCGAACCCGCACCGCGCGGACGTGATCAACATGAGCCTCGGCGGGTACGCGGACGGCTTGGACCCGCTGGGCCTGGCGGCCTCGGCGGCCAGCGCGGCCGGGATCGTCGTGGTGGCCGCGGCCGGCAACGACGGACCCGGCGCGATGTCGGTCGGCAGCCCGGCGGCGGCCGACGGGGTCATCGCGGTGGGCGCCTCGGTGAGCAACCTTCGGCTGCCCGTGATCTATCGCGACGGCGTCAAGGTGCAGACCTACCGGGGGCAGATCTCGGCGAACCCGTCGGCGAGCCCGGTGACCGCGCCGGTCGTGAGCATCGGGTACGGCACGCCGGAGGAGATCGCCGCGGCCGGTGATCTGCACGGCAAGATCGCGTTGCTCAACGGCTATGTCGCGCACGACTTCAACGACCTGTGGCAGGAGCAGATCGACCTCGCCAAGGACCTGGAGAAGCGCGGGGCCTTGGCCTTGCTCGGCGGCCAGGACCCGACCGGCGGACCGGTGCTGGCCGCGACCTCCGGCGTGCCGGCGACCGCCTCCACCGGGAAGATCACGGCACGGCCTGGCGTGACCGAGTCCGGCGACCTCTACCGGATGGACTCGCTGGTCGTGCTGGGGATGGACGAGACGCAGTACCCCGAACTGGCCCGGCTGCTGGCGGCCGGACCGCTGAGCCTGCAGATTCGCGGCGAGGACGCGACCGACCGGATCGCGTCGTTCTCCTCGCGGGGACCGTCGCTGCGCTGGGGCCTGAAGCCGGACATCGTCGCGCCCGGGTTCGAGATCCGCTCGACCGTCCCCACCAGCCTGTTCGGCCCCGGGCAGTACCGGCTGTCGGGCAGCTCGATGGCCGCGCCGCACGTGGCCGGTGCGGCGGCGCTCTTGCGCCAACTGCACCCGGACCAGCCCGCGTCCGAACTCTCGGCGTCGCTGATCGGTACGGCCGCTCCGCTGAAGGAGTCGCCCACGACGGCGGGCGCGGGCCGGTTGGACGTGGCGGCCGCGGCTCGGACCGTGCTGTCCGCGACCCCGTCGACCCTCTCCTACGGACTCGCCGACCTGGCGTCCGGCACCGTCGGCGGAACCCGCACCGTGGCGCTCCGCAACGGATCGTCGAAGCCGGTGGCCGTGCGGCTCGCCGCGAGCAGCCGTGACGTCTCCGTCAAGCCGGACCGGGTCGCCATTCCGGCGAACGGCACGGCCACGGTGACCGTGACGCTGAAGGCCAAGCGGCCGACGGCGGACACGGAGATCTCCGGGTTCGTCACCGCCACCGCCGCGACCGGCAAGATCACCATCCCGTATCTGCTGGTGGTGCACCCGCTGGTAGTGCAGGCCTCGCCCGATCCCAGCGACGGGCACACCACCGTCTGGGTGCAGTCCTGGGCCGGCCTGAGCGGGCCGCCGGTGATCACTGTGGACCGTCCGCGCGGCCGGTCGTACACGGTGACCACGCGGCCGAGTCCGGCCGGGGGCTACGTCGCGACGCTGGACGAGCCGGCTGACGGCGCGTACGCGGTGACGGCGCAGGCCACGGCGGTCTCCGGCCAGCGGCTCGTCGGCTGGGGCGGTTTCGAGGTGACGCCGGAGTCCACGCGCGGCGCGGCTTGGCAGCCGATCGGGCCCTACAGCGGCGGCGGGTTCCTCGCGACCGGCCCGTCCGGGACCGGCATCCTCGCGACGGAGGACACCACGTCGCCGTGGGTCTCCGGCGACCAGGGCACGACCTGGAAGCAGTCCGCGCGGCTGCCGATCAGCGGCGCGGCCGGTCTCCTGGAGCCGGTCGCGGACGCGACCGACGCCGACCGCATGTGGTACCCCGTCAACGATCCGATGACAGGTGGGCGGATTCTGCGTACGGACGATCGCGGGAAGACCTGGGACGCGGTGCCACTGCCCGCCGACGGCTGGATCGAGCAGCTCGTCTCGGACACCCAGACCAAGGTGCTCGTCGCGCTCGTCGGCGACAGCCGGCTGCAGGTCAGCTGGAACGGCGGCGACAGCTGGACGGCGTACGACACGGGGGTGGCCGACCCGGTCACCAAGATCGGCCTCAGCCAGGGCGATCTCTACCTCGGCACGGCGAGCGGGGTCTGGAAGCGGCCCGGCATCGTCGACGCGGCGGTAAGCGTCTACTCGAACAGCCGGTACGTCTCGCAGCTCGTCGCCGACGACGGCGTGGTCGCGGTCCTGGTCGGGCAGACCGGCGTGGTCGGCTCGCACGACGGCGGCAAGACCTGGAACACCTTGTACGCCAAGTCGTTCGGCCCGTACGAGCTGCGCCAGTCCGGCGGCGACCTCTACGTCATCACCTACATCGGGGCGGGCTTGATCGGGCACGACCACGGGCGTACCTGGGAGACGATCGAACCGCCGTCGGGTGCGGCCATCGACCGGGACTTCGACCACTGGGGACAGTCGACCGTCGTCACCAACACCGCCGGGGTGTACGCCCGGACCGGTTCGGGCTACCAGCGGCTGGGTGTGCAGTCGGCGTCCGTCACCGATCTGGCCGTCGCCGGAACCGAGCTGATCGCCGGGACCAGCAACGGGATCTACCGGACCGCGACGTCGGCGACCACGCCCGAATGGGGTGCGGCCGACGGCGAGGGATACGTCGGGGCGGGCGTACCGCTCGTCGCCGTCTCCCCGCAGGACCCGAAGGTCGTGTGGAAGGTCCGGACCGACGCCTTCGGCGGCTTCGACGTCTCGGTCAGCCGAGACGGCGGTCAGACCTGGGAGCAGAAGGCCCACCAGAACGGCATCCCGCTCGCACTGCTCGTGCACCCGGCCGACCCCGACCGGATCTCGATCAGCTGGGGCCGCATCGACGCCGTGGCCACGTTCAGCACCGTCGACGGCGGTCAGACCTGGAAGAACCTCTACCAGGACCGGTACGCCACGGCGCTGGTCGGTGACCCGGCGAAGCCGAACCGCATGTGGTTCGGTACGCCGGAGGGCCTCTACCGCTCCGACGACGGGGGCGTGACCTCGACGAAGGTGCTCGACGGGCAGATCAACGCGATCTCGTTCGAGGGTCGCCGGATGGTCGTCGGCGGTGCCCAGCTCTGGTCGAGCACCGACGGCGGGCGTACCTTCCGCGCCGGCGACGCCGGGCCGCTGGACCTGTGGGTCTCCGACATCGTCCAGGTCGGCGGCGTCTATTACGCGGCGACGACGAGCTACTCGGCGTACGGGGTGCTCAAGGGCGGTCGCGGCGTGCTGCGGAGCACCGACGGCGGGCGTACGTGGCACAACGTGTCCACCGCGCTGCAGAACCTCGACGTGCTGTCGCTGGCGGTCAGCGCCGACGGTCGGACGCTGTTCGCCGGTACCCAGAACGGCGGCGTCCACCGGCTGCCGCTCCGCTGAGCCTTCCGGCCCTCGGGCGCTAGCCTTCCGGCTTTGGGCGCTGGATCAGGGATATGCATGCCTTCCCGAGCTTGGGAAGCATGCATATCCCTGATCCGCGGCCGGCTAGAGGAGAGCGGCGTACGCGCCGTCCGACCGCACGAGCGATTCGTGCGTACCGGCTTCGACGATCTGCCCGTCGCGCATCACCACGATGCGGTCGGCGGTGCGGATCGTCGACAGGCGGTGTGCCACCACGAAGACCGTACGCCCGCGCACCAGCCGCTCCAGGGCCTGCTGGATGAGGCGTTCGGAGTGGGTGTCCAACGCCGAGGTCGCCTCGTCGAGGACGAGGATGCGGGGGTCGCGGATCAGCGCGCGGGCGATGGCCAGCCGCTGCCGCTGGCCGCCGGACAGCCGCGCCCCGCGTTCGCCGACGACCGTGTCGACCCCGTCGGGCAGGGCGTCGATGAAGTCGAGCGCGTTGGCGTCGGCCAGCGCCTGGCGTACGCGGTCCAGGGAGACGTCGGGCAGTCCGTAGGCGACGTTCTCCCGGATGGTGCCCTCGAACAGGATCGGCTCCTGCGGCACCACCGAGACGAAGGTCCGGTAGGAGCGCAGGTCGAGATCCTGCATGTCCCGGCCGTCCAGCAGAATCCGGCCGGAGGTCGGCCGCAGGAAGCCGATGACGAGGTTGAGCACGGTCGACTTGCCCGCGCCGGAGGCTCCGACGAAGGCGATCCGTTCACCGGCCGACACCGTGAGGGTGAAGTCCCGGACCGCCGTGCCCGATCCACCCGCGTACGCGTACCCGACGGATTCGAAGGCGACCTCGCCCCGCACCTCGGTGACCTTGGCCTTGGTCTCGTTGGTCTCCAGGTCGGGCTCTTGCAGCACCTCGCCGACGGACCGGACCGATTCGAGGCCCCGGACGAAGACCGGGCCGAGGCTCATGAGCCCGGTGGTGGCGCTGGTCAGCGTGGCGAAGAAGGCGCTGAGCATGACGACGTCGCCGGGCGTGATCCAGCCGGAGTACGCCGCGAGCGCCGCCCCGGTGAGGCAGCCCGCGCCGAGGACGTTGAGCGTCGTCCAGGCGAGCGCGCCGAATCGACCGTTGAGCACGTCGACCCGCAGGCCGGCCTCGAAGACCCGCCACAACGTGCCGTCGACCCGGCGCAAGGCGGCCCGTTCGAGGCCGTGCGCTCGGGTGATCGGGATGAGCGTGGTCATCTCGGAGACGCGGGTCGACAACTGCTCGACTTCGCGGCGGAACCGTTCGTTGTCGGTACGCATCCGCCCGCGCAGCTTCGTCGCCAGCAACGCGGCGCACGGCACGATGACGAGGAAGACCGGCAGGAACGCGGGCGCCCGGAAGGCGATCACGATCAGCCCGCCGAGCAGCATCATCACGGCGCCGAGCCCGGTGTCGCCGGTCTGCTGCACCATCTGCTCGACGCTCTCGACGTCGCGGATCACCTTGTTCTGCAACGCCCCGGCGCTCATCCGGGAGTAGTAGCCGATGGACAGCTGCTGCATCCGGTGGCACAGCGCGGACCGCAGCCGCGTGCCCATCCGGCGTACGGTCCCCGCCCAGCAGCGGACGTAGAGGACGTGGAACGGGTAGTTCAGGCTCAGCGACGCGATGAGCAGGCCGGCCGACAGCCACAGTTCGGAGAGCGGCCGATGCTGGACGACGACGTCGATGAGGTTGGCGGTCACGAGCGGCAACAACCAGGTGGGGCTGTGCTTGAGGGCGAAGGCGAGGATGCCGAGCACCAGGCGGCGGCGGTCCTCCCTCAGCAGGTACGCCACACTGCGTACGGGGTGTTCGCCGGAGTAACGATGGTCAAGGGGGTCGGCGTGTGCGGACACGACGTCGATCTTCACCCGAAGCCGGTGGTCCAGGACAAGAGCGGCCGGGTGTTTCCGGACACAGGGACTACAGCGAGTTCGCCAGCTGGTCGATGAGGGTGATGAGCCGTTCGGCCGTGGCGGTGTCGAGCTGACCGTCCTCGGCGAAGTCGGTCACCTTCTTCCGGAGGTCGTCGATCTTGCCGCCCGCCTCCTCCGGCTCCTCGTCCAGCTTCTCGCGGATGTCGTCGATCCGGCGGTTGAGGTCCCGCGCCCGGTTGTTCGGCAGCCCGGCCGACTCGACGACGGCCGCGATCTCGTCGAGGAGGTCCTCCGGCGCCTTTGATTCCTCAGTAGACGGAGACGGGCTGGGCTCGCCCGCCGAGGTGGTGGCCGTCGTGGGCGTCCCGGCCCCCTGGGGCGGACCCTTCGGCGACCGGTCCGAGAAGCTGTAGATCAGCATGATCGCCAACAGGATCGCCAGCGCGCCGCCGGTGATGAGGAACGCCGGGAGCAGCCGCGAGCGCCGGGCCGGTTCGGGCGGCAGGGCCGCCACCATGGTCGGCGGCGACGCCGGGGCCGGTCGGGCCACCCCGGCCGCGTAGGTCCCCGGGATCGGGCCGGCGGCGGTCGCGCCGGCGGAGAGCGAGCCGGCCAACGCGGACGCGGCCGGTCGGCGGTTCGGGTCGGCGGACAGACAGGCCATCGTCAGCGCCGCCAGCTTCGGCGGCACCCCCGGCCGGTCGATCGGTGCGACGTCCGCGATCGGGATGGCGAGCGCCTGCTGCCAGTCCGCGTACGCCCGCGGCGGCCGGCCGGTCAGCATCTCGTAGAGCACCACGCCGAGGGAGTAGACGTCGCCCGCCGGGGTCGTCGCGCCGCCCCGCTGCATCCGTTCCGGTGCGGCGTACGTGGGCGTGCCGATGAGCCGCCCGCCGTCGGAGTCCGGGCCGTGCGCCAGGGTCGCGATGCCGAAGTCCAGGATCTTCACACCGGCCGGGGTCAGCATGATGTTGCCCGGCTTCACGTCGCGGTGCACCACCCCGAGCCGGTGCGCCTCGGCCAACCCGGCCGCGACCTGGGCGGCGATCGTCGCGGCCTCGGCCGGCGGCAGGGGACCGGAGCGCAGCCGCTCGGCCAGCGTCACGCCCTCGACGTACTCCATGACCAGGTAGGGCACGTGCCCGGACGGCGTCGGCACCTCGCCGTAGTCGTGGACCTGGGCGACGTTCGGATGCGCGATGCGGGCGATCGCGCGGGCCTCCCGCAGGGTCGCCTGCCACAGCGTCGGGTCCGCGGCCAGCGAGGAGTCGAGCGCCTTCACCGCCACCGGGCGGCCGAGCACGCCGTCGGTGGCCCGCCAGACCTCGGCCATCCCGCCCCGGCCGATCAGCTCCCGCAGGGTGAATCGGTCGTGAATCCGTTGGCCTGGGCTGAACGCGGACATGCCGGACAGTCTGCCCGGCTCGCCGCCGTCCGCGCCACTCGGGCCGTCACAAGGTAAGCGCGGTCTCGACGGCCCAGTCCACCGCCGCGGCGATATCGACCACGGGATACCGCACCGCCCGGATCGTCCGGTCGCCGTCGACGATCAGGATCAGCCGCTTCAGCCGGTGTCGCTCGCCCGCGCGGAACACCGGCAGCCGCAAGGCCGCGGCCAGCCCCAGCTCCACGTCGCTCAGCAGGCTGAACGGGATGCTCTCGGCCGTGGCGAAGACCTGCTGCTCGTCCGGCCGCTGCGTGCTCACCCCCCGCAGCGCGATCCCCGCCGTCTTCAACCGGGGATACGCCGTGCGGAACAGCCGGTTCTCGAGAGTGCAGCCCACCGCACCGGGTATCTCCGCCCACCCGGACGGCAGGGGAGCGGTGGTGCCCGTCGCGGGATAGGCGAACACGACGGCCGGTCCGGCCAGGGCGTCGACCACGTCACCGGCGGCGCTCGGCAGCCGCACCTCCGGCGCCGGCTGACCGACCAGATCGCGTACGCGATGAGCGGTCGCGGACTCGTCGGCGTCGGCGGCGGTGAGCGAGCCGTCGCCGAGCCGCCAACGGTCGCCCCAGTCCTGCAGGGCGACGATCACCCCGAGCAGATCGCGCCCGGACTCGGTCAGCTCGTACGCGTACCGCACCGGCCCGGTCTGGTAGGGCTCGCGCCGGAGGACCCCGTCGTCGATGAGCCCGGCGAGGCGTTCGGCGAGCACCTTCCGGGAGATGCCCAACTCGGTCACGAGGTCGTCGAACCGCTGATGGCCCCGGGCGACGTCGCGCAGGATCAGCACGCTCCACCCGTCGCCCAGGACACCGACCGTTTGGGCGACCCCACAGGACGGATCGGGCGACCAGGTGTTCCGCGGCATGTCACCTCCCGGTGGGACGAGTGGGTTCCTTCGGGGAACCTACCGCACGCGCCGGGGTCGGCGACAGCGCGCGCTCGGTCTGACGCCTACTGACCGGGGCGGACGGCATGTGTAACGGTCGTGTGACGATCGACCAGGGCTGACAACTGACCCAGGATTCAGCCGCTTTCCACTGTAGGCATCCATCTGTCCTGCGCAGACGGTGCGTGAACCTAGTCATCGATCAGCGGTGCCCCCTGAACGTTCAGTGATGACCACGAGATCATTAATCAGCTGATTCGTGATTGATCCGTTACTCAAAACTCCGAAGCTGAGCGTTAGCTTTGCGCAAGAACGCGGGGGGCGCGGCTGTCAACGGGATTTCCCGTGGTCGCTGGCTGCACATCGGCTGGAGGTACTCCGTGGAACCAGTGATCACTGGGACCGAAACGCTTGTCGAACCCGCGACCGGGGACACGTCCCCGGCGAAGCCGGGTTCGGGAGTGAGCAGGTCGCCGACCCGGATCGCGCTGGAGCGGCTGCGCCGAGACAAGGTCGCCATGACCTGCTTCGGCATCTTCGTCTTCTTCGTGCTGCTGGCCATCTTCGCGCCGCTGCTGGCGAAGCTGGAAGGCCAGGACCCGACCACGTATCACTTCGACCTGATCGACAAGCGCACGACGTTCCCGTTCTCGGGCGCCAGCAGCGACCACTGGTTCGGCGTCGAGCCGCGGATCGGCCGCGACCTGTTCGCGCGCTGGGTCTACGGCGCTCGCCCGTCGCTGCTGGTCGCCGGGCTGGTCACCCTGGTCACCACCGTCGTCGGCGTCGTGATCGGGCTGCTGTCGGGCTTCTTCGGCGGCTGGGTCGACCGGGTGTTCTCGTGGATCATCGACTTCATCCTCAGCCTGCCCTACCTGATCTTCGCCATCGCGTTCCCGGCCGTGATCATCTCGGTCGTCTACGGCGGATCCGAGGGAACCACCCCCGAGCAGGTCGCCCGGGTCAGATTCATCTCGCTCATCGTCGTGCTGTCCTTCTTCGGCTGGGCCGGCCTGGCGCGACTCATCCGGGGCCAGGTCCTGTCGCTGCGCGAGCGCGAGTTCATCGCCGCCGCCCGGGTGCTGGGCATCCCCACCCGCCGGGTCCTGTTCCGGGAGCTGCTGCCGAACCTGATCGCCCCCATCGTCGTCTCCGCGTCGCTCGCGCTGCCCGGTTACATCGTGGCTGAAGCGGGTCTCACCTTCCTCGGCGTCGGGTTGATGGACCCCACGCCGTCCTGGGGCGTGACCATCGCCTCCGCGCAGAACTACTACGACACGTACCCGCTCTACCTGTGGGTGCCCGTGCTCGGCATCACCATCCTGGTCCTCGCTCTGAGCCTGCTCGGCGACGCCGTACGTGATGCGTTCGACCCCAAGACCCGCCGCTAGTCCGGGTCTGGCCAACAAAGAAGATAAGAGGTGACAACTCGTGAGGCGACTCAGGACAACCGTCGTCGTCGGCGCGGTCATCGCGCTTGCCGCGGTGGGCTGTAGCCCGTCGAAGAGCGGGTCCGGCGGCACCAACCCGACGAGCGGTATCGGCCAGGCGCAGACCGCGGTCGACCCGGACGCCAAGGGCCCGGCGCCCGAGGTCTCCGGCGCGAAGAAGGGCGGGACCATCACGGTCTACTCCCAGTCGACGCCGAACACGTTCGACCCGACCGACGTCTACTACGTCGACGCGAACGAGATCGGCAAGCTCATGTGGCGTACGCCGACCCAGATCGCGCTGCGCAACGGCAAGGCGGTCCTCGTTCCGGACCTGACCGACCTGGGCACGCCGTCGGCTGACGGCCTGACCTGGACCTTCAAGATGAAGGGCTCGTTCAAGTACGAGGACGGCAGCGAGGTCAAGGTCGAGGACCTGGCGTACTCGATCAAGCGGTCCTTCGCGCACGACCTGTTCGCCAACGGCCCGACGTACCAGCTGACCTACTTCAAGGACGGCGACAAGTACAAGGGCCCGTGGGCCAGCGGCGACACCTACGCCGGCGTCGAGACCCAGGGCACCGACACCCTCATCGTCCACCTGGCCAAGCCGTTCGCGGACCTCGCCTGGTACATGACCTTCCCGATGTTCACCCCCATCCCGAAGGCCAAGGACACCAAGGACAACTACAAGAACAAGTGGATCTCGACCGGCCCGTACATGCTCGACGCGTACACGCCGGGGACGCAGCTGAAGCTGAAGAAGAACCCGAACTGGGACGCCAACAGCGACGCGGTGCGTCACCAGTACGTCGACAACTGGGACTTCAAGTGGGGCGCTGAGGACGTCGCGAACCAGAAGCAGGTTCTGGCGAGCGCCGGTGGCGACGCGACCGCGCTGAACTACTCCAACATCGACGCCTCGCTGATCCCCGACATCGAGGCCGGCAAGAAGAGCCAGCTCGTCCAGGGCGACAGCCCCTGCACCATCGTGCTGCAGCTCGACACCCGGAAGATCCCGCTCGAGGTCCGCAAGGCGATCGCCAAGGCGTACCCGTCGGACCAGATCTGGCAGGCCGCCGGTCTCAACGACTACGTGGCCGAGCCGGCGACGACGATCATGCCGCCGTCGGTGGCCGGGTACAAGAAGTACCCGCCGGTCGCCGACCTGACCGGCGAGGGCAAGGGTGACCCCGCGGAGGCCAAGAAGCTGCTGGAGGCCGCCGGCAAGGTCGGCTTCGAGCTGAGCTGGTACTACGACAACACCAAGCCGATCTCGCAGCAGACCACCGCCATCCGCAAGGAGGCTCTGGAGAAGGCCGGCTTCACCGTCAAGCCCGTCGGTGTCACCACCGCCGAGCTGCGCAGCAAGACGTCGGACTACGACGCTCCGGTCAACATGGGTCAGTCGCCCGCCGGCTGGTGCTCGGACTGGCCGACCGGTTCCAGCTGGTTCCCGGTGCTGTTCCAGACGCACAGCATCGCCGACGGCACGAGCTGGGGCATGCTGCAGGACACGGCGCTGGACGCGGAGATCGACGCCGTCGCGAAGCTGCCGGCTGCCGAGGCGACCTCGAAGTGGGCCGACCTGGACCAGAAGATCATGGGCCAGTACATCGCCATCCCGCGTTACTACGACAAGCTCGCTTTCGTCATGGGCACCGGCATCGGCGGCGCCGAGGGCGACGGCACCATGGGCATGCCGTTCTTCCTGAACATGTACGTCAAGTAAGCGTTCCACCACCCGGCCGGCGTCTCACGGCGCCGGCCGGGTGCCCCGAAACTCTGCTCAATCGCCAACTCAACGGCACATGGAGGCTCCGGTGCTCCTCTACATCCTGCGGCGGCTCGCCAGCGCGATCTCGGTCATCATCGTGACCCTGGTGGCGAGCTTCGGGCTGTTCTATCTGGCGCCCACCGATCCCGCCGGCGTCATCTGCGGCACCCGCTGCACACCCGCCCGCTACGAGGAGATCTACAAGAGCCTCCACCTGGACCAGCCGGTCTGGCAGCAGATGCTGGACTACCTCCAAGGGCTCGTGGTCGGCCGGACCTACACGTCGGGCGGGATCACCATCAATTGCTCGGCGCCCTGCCTGGGGTACTCGTACGGGCAAGGCCAGCCGGTGACGACGCTGCTCGCCAACGCCCTCCCGGTCACCATCTCGATCGTCTTCGGCTCCGCCATCGCGTACCTGCTGATCGGGGTGGCCGCGGGCACGTTCGCGGCCCGCCGTCGCGGTACCGCCCTCGACCGCGTCATGGTCGGCGGCACGCTGACGATCGGCTCCATCCCCTACTTCGTCGTAGCCCTGGTCGCGTCCCTCTACATCCCGCTGTACCTGGGCTTCATCCCGGACGCCGGCTGGACGCCGCTGACCGACAACCCGTTGAAGTGGTTCAGCGGACTGCTGCTGCCCTGGATCATCCTCGGCATCGTGAACTCCGCCTCGTACACACGATATTCGCGTGCTTCGATGATCGAGTCGCTCAGCGAGGACTACGTGCGTACGGCGCGGTCCAAGGGCATCAGCGAACGACGGGTGATCTACCGGCACGGTCTGCGGGCGGCGATGACGCCGATCGCCACGATCTTCGGCCTCGACGTCGCGTTCGCACTGACCGGCGCGCTGTTCACCGAGAGCATCTTCGGCCTGCCGGGCCTGGGCCTGGTGACGCTGCGCGCGTTCCAGAAGTACGACCTGCCCGTGCTCATGGGCGGCGTACTCGTCGGCGTGGTGGTGCTGGTCCTGATGAACTTGCTGGTCGACCTTCTTTACACGGTCCTCGATCCCCGGGTGAGGCTCGCATGAGCGAAATGTGGGGCGACGCGGTCGACGCGTCCGCAATCTCGGCCGGCTCCGGCACCGGTCCCGTTACCCCGCCGCAGCCGCGTGGCCCGCAGACGGTCGTCCGCGGCCCGCGGGCACAGCGGACGGCCGGCCCCGGTGAGAACGAGCCCTATCTGGAGATCCGCGACCTCACCGTCGCGTTCCCCACCGCCGACGGCGTCGTCCGGGCGGTCCAAGGGCTGACCTACTCGCTGGAGCTGGGCAAGACGCTGGCCGTCGTCGGCGAGTCCGGCTCGGGCAAGTCGGTGTCCAGCATGGCGATCATGGGCCTGCACGACCCGAAGAGCACCCGGATGACGGGCTCGATCCGGCTCGGCGGCCGGGAGATCGTCGGCCTGCCGGCGGACGAGCTGAAGCACGTCCGGGGCAAGGCGTCCGCGATGATCTTCCAGGATCCGCAGTCGTCGCTGCACCCGTTCTTCAAGATCGGCGATCAGATCGTCGAGGCGTACCAGGCGCACAACAACGTGTCCAGGCGTGCGGCGCGCAAGCGGGCCGCCGACATGCTGGGCCGGGTGGGCATCCCCAACCCGGCGCGCCGGCTGGACGACTACCCGCACCAGTTCTCCGGCGGCATGCGCCAGCGCGTGATGATCGCGATGGCGCTGGTCAACGACCCGAAGCTGCTGATCGCGGACGAGCCCACGACAGCCCTGGACGTGACGGTGCAGGCGCAGATCCTGGACCTGATCGCCGACCTGCAGCAGGACTTCGGATCGGCCGTCCTGTTCATCACGCACGACCTGGGTGTGGTCGCCGAGATCGCCGACGACGTGCTCGTGATGTACGGCGGCCGCGCGGTCGAACACGGCACGGTCAAGGACATCCTGGGCGCGCCGCTGCACCCCTACACCTGGGGCCTGCTGGAGAGCATCCCGGCGGTGTCCGGCGAGTCGTCCCGGCTGCACCCCATCCCCGGTACGCCGCCGAGCCTGCTGAACCTGCCGACCGGCTGCTCGTTCCATCCCCGGTGCGAGTTCCGTTCGCAGGTGACCGATGACCTGTGCGCGAAGGAGCTGCCTGACCTGGTGGCCCGGACGGATCAGGCGGGCCGGGCGTCGCGCTGCCACCTGGCCCACCCGGATCTGATCTTCGCCGACGAGATCCTGCCCCGGCTGCCGTGAAGGGAACCCGATGACCACGACTGTCGAACCCCAGACAGGACCGGCCGCGGTCGCCCCGGTCAAGGGCGCGCCGCTGCTGGAGTTGCGCGACGTCGTCATGCACTTCAACGTGCGCGGCGACGGCGTACTCGGGGCGAAGGAGAAGGTGCGCGCCGTCGACGGCGTGTCGCTGACCCTGCACGAGGGCGAGACGCTGGGCCTGGTCGGCGAGTCGGGCTGTGGCAAGTCCACGACCGGCCGGCTGATCACGCGGCTGCTGACCCCGACGTCGGGCCAGATCCTCTACAAGGGACACGACATCGCCCGCCTGAAGGAGAAGGAGCTGCGCCCGTACCGCCGGGAGCTGCAGCTCATCTTCCAGGATCCGTACTCGTCGCTGAACCCGCGGCACACGGTCGGCGCGATCGTCGGCGCGCCGTTGCGCGTCCACAACATCGTGCCCAAGGGCAAGGAGCTGAACCGGGTCCAGGAACTGCTGGAGGTCGTCGGTCTCAACCCGGAGCACTACAACCGGTACCCGCACGAGTTCTCCGGCGGTCAGCGGCAGCGCATCGGCATCGCCCGCGCGCTGGCCATGCAGCCCAAGGTGATCGTGGCCGACGAGCCGGTGTCGGCGCTCGACGTGTCGATCCAGGCGCAGGTCATGAACCTGCTGGAGGATCTGCGCAAGGAGTTCGGCATCGCGTTCGTCTTCATCGCGCACGACCTCGGCGTGGTACGCCACTTCTGCGACCGGGTGGCGGTCATGTACCTGGGCCGCATCGCCGAAGAGGGCCGGCGTGACGAGGTGTACGGCGCGCCGCATCACCCGTACACGCAGGCGCTGCTGTCGGCCGTGCCGGACCTCGGCGTCGTACGCGGAACGCCGCCGAAGGCGCGGATCCGGCTCACCGGCGACGTGCCGAGCCCGATCAATCCGCCGTCGGGCTGCCGGTTCCGGACCCGATGCTGGAAGGCCGAGGACATCTGCGCGACCGAGGAACCGCCGCTGGTCGAGAAGGCGCCGGGGCTGGCCGCCGCGTGCCACTTCGCGGCTGCGCCGGAGCGGTCGATCGTCGCCGAGATTCCGCAGGACTGAAACACCCGACGCGCCCGTCCCTTTTGCCGCTGATCTGCCATTTTGCGGGATAAACACCCGCCAGATTGGTTCAATGGGGCAGAGGGAAGGGAGCGGGGGATGTCCCACGAAGTCACGATCGGCGACCTGCGGGCCAGCCGCTGGAACGTACCCGATTTCGACACGGTCTGGCGCGGGCTGAATCCCGCCCAGGTCGACCGGTTCATCCGCGAGATCCATGCCGACGTGGCCCAGGCGATCTCCGCGTACGAGACGGCGCTGGCGGTCGCGGACGAGGAGCGGCAGCGGCTGGAGTCCGAGGTTCTCCGGCTGCGTGGCCCGTCGGTGGCGGCCGCCGATTACGCGGAGTCGACCGGGGTCGCCGTCGAGCCGGCGGCCGTCGACCCGACCGCCGAGGCCGAGCCCGGTACGCCGGAGGCCGAGCCGGCCGCGCCGCCGGTTCGCGGTCGCCGGGCGAAAACCGCGGTAGCCACGGCCTGACGCGTTCGCCACGGCCTGACACGGTCGTCGCAGCCTGACGCGGTCAGGGGCGGAACAAGCCGACTGCGCCGGATCTCAGAGTCGAGATCCGGCGCAGTTCGCTGTGCTGGGTTCCGGCGGGCTACGAGTTGCCGCCCATCTTGTCGATGCCGGACTTGGCGGCGTCCGCGCCGCCGTCGACCTTGTCGGAGAACTTGCCGCCGGTGGCGTTGTCGGCCGCGTCCGCTGCCTTGTCGACACCGGCCTTGGCCTGGTCGGTCATTCCGCCCGCAGCGTCCTTCGCCTTGTCGGTCAGGCTGCCGCCGGCGTCGCTCGCCTTGTCCTTGGCGTCGTCGGCCGCGTTCTGCGTGTCGTCGCCGTCCATGCCGAGCATTTCCTTGGCCTTGTCGAGAATGCCCATCGTTGCCTGCCCCCTCCAGTGGCGTCGCCGCTCACTCGGCGCTTGCTAAGGGTGACAGTACGTCGCGCGAATCGCTCTCATACCCGCATCTCGGGAAAAACCGGCGGGACAATGACGCCTCATCAGGCATGAACCTCGCAGACGATCGCGTACGCCGTTGCCACGGCGGCTCGGCGGGAGCAGTGATCACCGAACCTCCTTCAGGCGGGGCGTTCATATCGGCATCCGTCAAAACCGCAGCTCACCGGCGGTTCCGCTGGCTACGCTCCAAACATGACGCGGCAGACCGAACCCGGCGACGGGTACGAGGACGACGGACTGTTCCGGACGGTGATGTTCGGCTACGACCGCGCCCAGGTGGACGATTACGTGAACGCGATCTGCGACGAGCTGCAGGTGCTCTCGGTCGCCGTGAAGCGGCTCGCTCCGGTCGAGGAGGAGCTGGCGGCGGCGCACGTCGAGCTGCGGCGACTACAGGGCCAGGTCTCGGCGACCACGCCCAGCGCGACGGCCAGCGCCCGGATCACGCACATGCTGCGGATCGCCGAGGAAGAGGCGGCCGCGCTGCGGGGCGAGGCCGACGAGACGCTGACCAAGGCCCGCCAGGACGCCGACGTGATCCGCCGGGACGCGGAACTGGACACCGAGCACGTGGCGGCGGCACGCCGCCGGGAGAACCAGCGTGCTCGGGAGGACATCATCGCCGGAGCGCGCGCCGAGGCGGCCCGAATACTGTCCGACGCGAACGTGCGCGGCGGGAATCTCGCCGTCAGCGCGATCATCGCCACCAACGGGCACAACGGCTCCGTCAACGGTTCAGTGAACGGCTCGGCCGGCGGTAGCCCGCCCAAGAGCCCGTCGAAGGCCGGCTCGCCCAACGCCGGGCCGATGAGTGCGGGGCCGGTGAGCGCCGTGCCCGCGGACGGTTCCGCCAACGGACCGGTGCATGGCGTCGCCAAGATGCCGGCGAAGAAGAACGCGGCGAAGAGGCGTACGGAGTCGCCGTAGCGCGCTTCGGCATTCCGGCCCCGGTGGTCAGGCGAACACGTACATTCGCTGCATGAGCACCACGCTGCTGGATCTCAAGCTGGACAGGGCGTTCGGGCACCTGGACGTCAACGCCAACGGCCACATCGAACACGACGACGTCGTGGCCCTGGTCGCCCGGCTGGTCGCCGGCTTCCGGGAGACGCCGGCGAGCCCGAAGGCGAAGGCGGTGGCCGACGGCTTCGAGGAGTTCTGGCAGTCGCTGCTGGTCGCGGTGGACGCCGACGGAGATCGGCGGCTGACGCCAGAGGAGTGGAACACCGGGATGGTCCAGGCCTTCGTCGACGCCGACAGCGGATTCGACCGTCATTTCCGGCCCGCCGTCGAAGCGGCCCTGCGCCTCGCCGACACCGACGACGACGAGAAACTCGGCATTGACGAATTTCAGACAATGCAGAAGGCGTTCGGCACTCGGCCGGCGGATGCTCAGGCGGCTTTCGACCATCTCGACGCCGACGGTGACGGCGCGCTGACAGTCGAGGAATTGATAACGGCCGCCCGTCGTTATTACACGGGTCAGGGCGGGGCGGCCGGGGACTGGCTGTTCGGAAAGATCGGCTGATCCCGTTTCCGGCAACGACGCCGGGGGTACGGAGCCGCGCATGTCCGAGCCGCGCAACGCGAGGAGCGCGCTGAACCTGCGGCTGGTGCTGGCCAGTTTCGGGCTCATCTTCACGTTGCCGCTGGCAGTCTGGACGGCGTTGGCGGGTTACCCAGTTCCGGCTATTCTGCTAGGCGCGCTGGCGGTGATCGCCTTCGTCGACCTGATCGTGATTCAGGCGCGCCGCCGCCGACGGCACCGCGAGGAGCCGCCCGGCACGCATCACTCGCTGTTCGAATAGCGGGGTCCGGCGTGGCGCGACGGGGATCACAGAAATCCGAGCACCAGTACGCCAAGATCGGGGAACATACCCGTCGGCGACTTTGTTCGTTAAGCCACCCAGACCATGTGGGGAGGAGGACAAGCAAATGGCCACAGTGACTGATTACGACGCCCCTCGGCGTTCCCTCGGTGAGGTCGAGGAGGACAGCCTGGAGGAACTCAAGTCGCGTCGCACGTCGGCCCAGTCGCCGTCGGTGGATGTCGACGAGACGGAGGCGGCGGAGGGCTTCGAGCTTCCGGGGGCGGACCTCTCGGACGAGGAGCTGACCGTGACGGTCGTCCCGATGCGGACGGACGAGTTCCGCTGCTCGCGGTGCTTCTTGGTGCACCACCGCAGCCAGCTCGCCAAGCAGAAGGGCGACGAGCTCATCTGCTCCGAGTGCGCCTGATCACAGCGGAGTGACGGCCCCCGGCCGACGACGACCGCGCGGCGGCGATCAGGGCGATGACGATCAGGCGTGCAGGACCGCGACACCGTCGACGCGGTCCTCCGCCAGATCCGTCAACGCCCGATCCGCTCGGCTCAACGCGTACCCGATGGTGTGGACGCGGAGCCGGTGCCGCGCCGCGAGGGAGAGGAACTCGCGGCCGTCGTCCCGGGTGTTCGCCGTGACGCTGCGCAGCGTGCGCTCGTAGAAGAGGTGCTGCTCGTAGCCCAACGGCGGGATGTCGCTGAGATGGATGCCGGCGACGGCGAGGGTGCCACCGCGATCGAGCGCCGCCAGGGCGACGGGGACCAGATCTCCGACCGGGGCGAAGAGGATCGCGGAGTCCAGCCGTTCCGGCGGCCGTTCGCCGGCGCCGGTGGCGGACGCGGCACCGAGCGAGAGCGCGAGTTCCTGAGCGGCCTTGGACCGCGTCATGACGTGTACGCGCGCGCCGAGCGCGATGGCGAGTTGAGCGGTGAGATGCGCCGACCCGCCGAACCCATAGACCCCCAGTACGCCGCCCGGCGGCAGATCACTCGACCGCAGCGCC
The DNA here is from genome assembly GCF_040682475.1 of Hamadaea sp. NPDC051192. NCBI lineage: Bacteria > Bacillati > Actinomycetota > Actinomycetes > Micromonosporales > Micromonosporaceae > Hamadaea > Hamadaea sp. NPDC051192. Next base: position 28,282 of record NZ_JBFBAZ010000058.1, on the reverse strand, counting down.
CGGTAGCCGATGATCCCGGCGCACAGCAGCGGCGCGACCTCGTCGTCCGGATAGTTCTCCGGCAGGTGGTACGCGTAGTCGGCCGGAGCGACCGCGTACTGCGCGTATCCGCCGTCGGCGTCCCAGCCGGTGTAGCGGGAGTTGGGGCACAGATTCTCCACACCCCGCCGGCAGTACGCGCATTCGCCACAGGTGTGGCGCAGCCAGGCGACCCCGGCTCGATCGCCGACCGCGAACCCGCGAGCTTCCGATCCCAGTCCGACCACTTCGCCGACGATCTCGTGCCCCGGCACCACCGGGGTCCGGTGCGGCGGCAGGTCTCCCTCGGTGACGTGCAGATCGGTCCGGCACACTGCGCAGACGCTGACCCGGATGAGCAGCTCACCCGGGCCGGGCTCGGGAATCGGGTGCTCGGTCAGCCGCAGCGGTCCGGTACGCATCGGCCCCGGCCGCGCGACCTCCCAGGCGGTCATCGACTCCATGACCCCATCCTGGCCCTCAGACGGGACGCCGGCCCGGGAATCCGCAGTCGACCCGGTGGTACCACTCGATGTCGTCGTCGCCTTCGAGCCAGCACCACAGGACCGCCCGGCCGTCGCGTACGCCCGGGAAGTCGAGCAGCACCGGGGCGTAGCCCTTGACCTGGATGTCCTGCTCGGCGATCTCCTCCAGCAGGGCGTGCAGGCGGGCCTCCAGTGCCTTCGCCTCGGCGCGTCCGCCCAGCGGACTCGCACCGTCGGCGGCGAGGTCGGCGGTCAGCTCGGCCAGGTCGGCTCGGGCGTCGATCAGCTCGTCGATGCGCGGACGGACCTCGGCGTACCGGCGACGGGCCTCCTCCAGCGTGAACACGCTCTCATTATGGGTCACAGCGGCGTGTAGAGGCCGCGTGCGTGGTCGGCTACCGCCGCGCCGGTGATCGTCGCCTCGATCGGCAGCACGTCGAGGCACAGCCGCAGCGCCTCGGTCAGCCTCGCCAGCGGCACCCGCATGGACAGTGTGCAGTGTGGAACCCAGCGGCCCGGCCGGTACAGCTCGGAGGTCTCGATCCCGGCCGCGGTCAGCCGCTCGTGGACCGCGGCGTGGTGCGCCAGCAGCTCCGGCGTGGGCACCGGGCCGAGCCATAGCACCCGGCCCAGAAACTGTCCGATGTAGTCCAGGCTCACGCGCAGCGGCGGCGCCGCGGTCAGCCCGCCCAGTGCGGCCACGACCGCGTCCGCGTCCAGCCGGTCCGCGCCGGTCAGGGAGAGGTGCGGGCGATGCTTGCGGTGGGTCAAGTCCCGCAGCGTCGGCACGCCGGCGGCTTCCAGGGCATCCCACACATTTCGTACGCGCTGGGTCGCGACCGGGTCCAGATACAGCTCGAGCGCGGCGACCATGATCCGGGAGCGTACTCCGGGCGCCCTTCTTTCGGGTGACCCCGGCGTGGCGGTGCGTACCTGGCAAATCCGGCAATTGTTGGGACTTACCCTCCAATCCTGAGAAGCCAGAACAATCAGGACGGTAAGTAGTGCGTACACCATGGATCGGTCGCGGTGCGGCGACCGTTGCAGCGGGCCTCATCTTCTTCTTCGGCAACGCCCCGGCGGCGATGGCGGCCGCCACGATCGAGATCAACGCGGGCAACGTCCCGATCACGGCGCAAGCCGCCACCCGCGGCTGTGACTTCGGCGGCGGGCCGTTCGCGAACCAGGACGTGTGGATCTTCGTCCTGCCCATGCCGAACGTCCAGGGCGACTTCACCTCCCTGACGCTGACCTTCACCGACGCGAGCAACGCTCAGCACGTGCTGAGCATCCCGGCCGACGGCGGCGCGATCGTCGACGACAACGGCACGAGCAAGGCGTACCTGGCGACCCCGGCCGGCTGGACCCTGGTCAACGGCAGCGCCGACATCACGGGCACCGACCCGGAGAACGCCAAGTTCAACCTGACCCATGCCTGCCCGGCGACCGGCTCGCCCAGTGCCAGCCCGAGCGCGAGCAGCAGTCCCAGTACGCCGCCGACGGCCAGCCCGTCGCCGTTCGGCGGAGGCGAGTCGCCGTCCACATCGGCCTCCGGCTCGGCGTCGACCACCCCGGCGGAGAGCGAATCGCCGACGCCTGGCGAATCGACGTCCGTCGCCGGCAGCGGTACGCCGGTGCCGAGCGGCTCGGTCAACACCGGCGGCGGTGGCAGCGCCATGAGCCTGAGCAGCGTCTTCCTCGGTGGCGGGGCGCTGCTGGGCGCGGTCGCGGGCATCGGGTTCCTCGTGCTGGCCCGCCAGCGCCGTGACCTGGCCTAGCCGACCCGGCGGACCGGGGACCGGGCGGCCGCGACCCGGTCCCCGATCCGGCACCGCCTTCCGGATCGGCTGGTGGCTGGCCTGCGTCGGGCTCGTCGGACTCGGCGGCTGGGGCGCCGGCCTGCTGATCGGCGCGGCCGACAAGCCGGGTACGCCGCCGCCGCTCCCGGCCCAGGTGCTCGCGCTGCCGTCGGGCGGCCTCGCGCCACCCGACCGCGGGCCGGCCCCGCTGACCCGGTCGACCCCACGAAAGATCATCATCCCCAAGATCGGGCTGCGCGCCTGGATCGAGGAGATCGGGTTACGCCCGGACGGAGCGATCGAGACACCCTCGTTCGAGCGGGCCAACCACGCCTCCTGGTACAGGCTCGGGCCCAGCCCGGGCGAGGCGGGTGCGGCGGTCGTGATCGGCCACGTCGACTCCCGCAAGAGCGTGGCGGTCTTCTACTACCTGACCCGGCTGCGCCCGGGGGAGGAGATCGAGATCGAACGGGCCGACCGCACGACGGCGATCTTCACGATCGAGGTCATGCAGTCCTTCCCCAAGGCCGACTTCCCGACCGACCGCGTGTACGCCGGCGGCCCCGCGCCCGAGCTGCGGCTCATCACCTGCGGCGGCCACTACGACGCCAAGTCCCACTCGTACTCCGACAACATCGTGGTCTTCGCCCGGCTGACCGGCGTACGCCCACCCCCTCCACCCCAAGTCTGATTCGTGTTCGTGAATGATAACTCTACTTTTAAAAGATTGAGTTATCATTTCCTCCGTGACTCTGGAGAAGCCGGACTATCTGCACGGCCGGGATCGGGAATGGGCGACGTTGAGCGCGTTCGCGACCGATCCGGCGATAGGCGCTCGGCTGGCCCTCGTCTACGGCCGTCGCCGGCAGGGCAAGACGATGCTGCTCGAAGCGTTGGCGCGTGCCGGCGGCGGTTTCGTCTTCACCGGACTGCCGCTGACCGCCCGGCAGAACCTCGTGCGCCTCAGCCGGGCGTACGCAGCGTTCACCGGCGAGGTGGCCACCGCGTTCGCCGATTGGGAACAGGCAGTGGACGCTCTCATGCGACTCGGCGAACGCTCCGACCAGCCCTGCCTGGTCGTCCTTGATGAGTTCCAGTACCTCATGGACGGCGAACCCGCGTTGCCGGGCTTCATCCAACTAGCCCTGGAACCGTTGGGCCGGGCGCAGACCCGCAGCCGGACGCGGCTGGTCCTCTGCGGCAGCGCGCTGCACGTCATGCGAGGTCTTCTCGGCGGCTCGGCGCCCCTGCGCGGCAGGGCCAGCCGGGAGGTCATGATCCGGCCGTTCGGATTCCGCGACACGGCTGACTTCTGGGGTCTGAGTGCTGATCCGCAGCTGGCCTTTCAGGCGCATGCCCTGCTCGGTGGTACACCGGCGTACCGGGGAATGGCGGGAGCGGCCCCGTCTTCGGTCGAGGATTTCGGGCGGTGGGTCGCCGAGGCTCCGCTGGCCGACACGTCGGCGTTGTTCCGCGAGGGCGCGGTCATCCTCCACGAAGACCCGGAACTGTCCGACGTCGGTCTCTACTACGCCGTGTTAGGCGCCATCGCGCGTGGCTCGTGCCGTCGCGGCGAGATTGCCGCCGCCTTGGGGCGTAGCGACCAGTCCCTCGCGCATCCGCTCACTGTGCTCGAACACACGCAGCTCATCGAGCGGGTGGACGACGCGTTCCGGCAGCGCCGTCCGGTGTATCGGATCACCGAACCGGTCATCAGGCTGCATCAACTCCTGATCGCGCCGCACGAGCCTGAGCTAGTGGGTGGGGCGGCGCAACAGGTCTGGGAGGAGAACGCCGACACGGTCACGTCGAAGATCTACGGGCCTCACTTCGAGGAAATCGCGCGGCAGTGGACGTTGTGGCACGCCTCGCCGGAGACGCTCGGCGCCCGGGCCAGCGGCGTCCTCTCCGCCACCCTCGCCTGCCGGCTCCATCAGCAGGGGCACGAACTCGACGTCGTCGCGATCCGCCGCCAGCCTTATGGCCGGGACGCCGTGCTGGCGATCGGGGAGGTCAAGAGCACGGCGAAACCAGTCGGCGACGGCGACCTCGAACGGCTTGACCACTTGCGCGAGCTGATCCCTGCCGACCGGTACGAGGAGCCGCCCCGGTTGCTCCTCTTCGCTCGGCACGGATTCACCCGTGAACTGCGGCAATCCGCAGCGTCGCGGCGGGACGTCGAGCTGGTCGACGTGGCGAGGCTCTACACCGGAGGGTGATTCGGGCTTGACCCGGCGGGGCCGATCACCAACTATCGGCACAACGGATCAATCCGGACAATTCATTCGAGGTGATCGGGCATGATGAAGGTGTCCCGGCGAGCCGCCCTCGGCGGTGGGCTCGCGCTCGTGGCCGCGCCGTTCCTGTCGGCCGGGTTCCCGGCGGCGGCGTCGCGACCGCGTACGGAGTCGGGCATGCAGGGACCGGTACGCCTCGGCGTCCTCACGCATTCGGCCGGGCCGCTGGCCGCGTACGCCCAACGGCAACTGCTCGGCGTGCGTACGCGGGCGGATCAGGTCAACGCCGCCGGGGGGCACGGGTCGGCTCCCGAGATCGAGTTGCTCGTACGCGAAGCGGGCGCGGACGAGAAGGCGGCCGCCGCGGCGGCATCGGCGTTGCTGGACGAGGGCGTGCACGCCGTCATCGTCGCGACCGCGCCCTGGTTGGCGGACGCGGTCGGCGGTCAGTGCACGCTCGGCTGCGTACCGGTGCTGACTCCGGCGACCGGGATCGTCCCGACCAGCCCCTACGCCTTCCAATCCGCGCCTTCGGCGGCACAGGTTCTGCGTACGCTGATGGGCGCGGCCAAGAAGGCGGGGTTGACCAAGCTCGGCCACCTCGCGACGGACAAGCTGGCGCCGCCGCCGGTCGTCGACCTCGTCCAGACCGAGGCGGCCAACCAGGGGCTGAGCATCGCCGGATTCGAGCCCGTGCCCGTCGAGGCGACCGATCTGAAGGACGCCGTGGGCAAGCTCGTCGCCGCCAAGCCGGACGCGTTGGTGATCAGCGCACTCCCACCGCAGAGCGGGGCGGCTGTCCGGGACGCGCGCGCGGCGGGTTGGACCGGCCCGATCCTGCTCACGCCGGAAGGCGTGCACCCCGTGTTCCACTCGACCGCGGGGGACGCTGCTGACGGCGTACAAGCTGTGAGTCCATGGCTGCCTGCCGCGGATTCGGCGCCGGACAGCGTGTCGAATCTCGCCACGGTCCGGCGGTTCGCCGAGGCGTTCGCGCCGAACGGGCCCGCGAACCCGGCGGCCGGATTCGGCGCGGATGCCGTGGCGCTGACGCACCAGGCGTTCCTCGGGCATCGCGACCGGAAGATGGCCCGCGAGCAGTTGGAGAACGCCTGCTGCGTGGGGGTTTGTGGGGTCTACAACCTGACCGCCGCCGATCACAGCGGGCTGGCCGACGACGCCCTGACGGTTCTCACCTCGAAAGCGGGGAAGTGGACCATCTGACATCAGGGTCTGGCGCCGCTGCAACAAACGCGTTAAAGTCTCCGACAACGCTCGTCCGGACGGTTTCCCCCGTGATCGCCCGGACGGGCGTTCCATCGTTCTACAGCTCGTTGCGAACGGCCCAGAGATCGGGAAACGGCCGGTCATGGACCGTTTTCGCGAGCCAGCTCGCGCCGGCCGAACCACCGCTGCCGGGCTTGTCGCCCATGACCCGCCAGACCGCGGTGAGATGCAACTGACGCCAGCGGATGAAGCGTTCGGCGATCTCCATCAGCACCTCGCCCAGCTCGTAGAGATCGGGCTGCTCCGATCCACTGTAGATCTCGAGCCAGCTCGTGCCGCGGCGGGCGACCGCGGCCTTCGCGGCGTCGTCGAGGCTGGGCTCGGCCAGCTGCTTCTCCAGGTCGGTGACGACCGACGGCATCTCCGCGTGCGGGCAGACCATCCCGGACCGCTTGTTGCCGAGCAGGAACTCCAGGTGCCGGTAGCCGTAGGACTGGAAACCGGACGCCTCGCCGAAGGCGTCCCGGAACTCCCCGAACTCGTTCGGCGTCAGCGTGGCGAGCAGCTGCCAGGAACTGATCAGCACGTCCTGGGCGCCGACCGACCGGCGCAACGTCCTCGTCGCAGCGCGCACGTCGTCCGCGTCCAGTTGGGTGCGCGCCGTCTCCCACTCGTGGCGCAGCAGCGTGAACAGCAGCTCCATCACCTGGGTCGCGACGATGAAGGAGTACTCCGCCGGGCTCTGCGTCCGCGGGGTCTGGAGGGAGAGCAGCGTCTCGATGTGGGTGTAGTCCGCGTAGGGGGTGGTTCCCTCGAACTCCACCTTGGGGCCGCTACCTCGTCTGCCGTAGACCATGACTTCATCAAACCGCTCCTCCGGGCCCTCGTTGAAGGGCCGTCGCGGCTCGTTACGGCGGTTTGATCTTGCATTCGGCAGGCGTTCGGCGAACCCGGGTTTACGATCGTCAAGTGGACGCAGTGGATTGGCATATTCTGGACGAACTGCAGCGTGACGCCCGGCTCTCGTTCAACGAACTGTCCCGGCGGGTGAACCTCTCCTCGCCCGCCGTCGCCGAGCGCGTACGCCGTCTGCAGGAGACCGGGGTGATCACCGGCTACCACGCCCACGTCGACCTCGCCAAGGCCGGACGGCAGGCCACGGCGCTCATCCGGATGCACTGCTACGGGCCGACCTGCCTGCTCCGCGAACCTGCCGTCGCCGACTGGCCCGAGGTCCTCCAGATGCATCGGGTCAGCGGCGACGCCTGCTGCGCGCTCAAGGTCTCGGTGGCGTCGATGGCCGACCTCGAACACTTCATCGACCGGCTCGCCGGTTACGGGCGCCCCTCCACCGCGATGATCCTGTCCAGCCCGATCACCTGGCGACCAGTCACGCCACTGTGATGGATGCAGATCACGGTTCTGCAGGCATCCTCGGGCGAAGGATGCCTGCGTAACCGTGATCTGCATGTTCCACCAGCGGTCAGGTGATGCGGGACCGGGTGAGAGGGAAGGCAAGGTGGGCGGAGGCGGCCACGATCGTCCGCAGCCGGGCGAACGCCTCGTACACCTCGGCGAAGGTCGTGTAGAGCGGAGCGAAACCGATCCGGAGCCGGTCGGGCGTACGGAAGTCGGGGATCACGCCAGCGGCCTTCCAGGCCTGACAGATCTGCCAGGCCGCCTCGTGATGCAGCGTCACGTGGGCCCCACGCCGGGCCGGGTCGCGGGGACTCGCCAACCGCAGGCCCAGCGGTGCCAGCCACTCGTCGAACAGCTCGATCGCGTACTGGCCGAGCTGCGCGCCCTTCGCCGCGATCCGGTCGACGCCCGCCTCGGCGGTCAGCTTCGCGCCCTCCCAGGCGGCGTACCCGCCCATCACCGGGGTCGAGCTGACCAGGAAACGCTCCACAGTGGGCACGGGGTCGTAGTCGAAGCCCATGTCGAACTGGTTGGCCTGCCCGAACCAGCCCCAGATCGGCTGGCGCAGCGACTCCTGGAGATCGCGCCGGACGTACAGGAAGCCGGGGGCGCCAGGACCGCCGTTGAGATGCTTATACGTGCAACCGATGGCCAGGTCCGCGCCCGACTCCCGCAGCGGCGTCGGCACCGCGCCGGCCGCGTGGCACAGGTCCCAGAGCATGATCGCGCCCCCGTCGTGCGCGGCCCGCGTGATCGCGGCCATATCCGCGATCGCTCCTGAGCGGTACGCCACATGCTGCAGGCTGATCAACGCGACGTCGTCGGCGGGGCAGGCGGCGATCGCCGCGCGTACCTGGTCGGCGGTGACGCCGAGGTCGAGATCGGTCTTGATCACCTCCAGCCGCATCCCCCGCGCCGCCGCGACGCCCTGGAGCACGTACTGGTCCGACGGGAAGTTGTCGTCGTCGGTGATGATCACCGAGCGGCCGGGCCGGGCCTCGCAAGCGGCGACGGCCAGCTTGTAGAGGTTGACGCTGGCGGTGTCGCACAGCAGCACCTCGCCCGGCTCGACGCCCAGTACGCCGGTCGCCAGCGTGTCTCCGGCGTCGCGCGCCAAGGTGATCCAGCGATCCCAGCCGCGGACCAGGTCGGCGCCCCACTCCTCGTCGAGCAACTTGATCAGCCGCTCCCGGGTGGCCAGCGGCGGGCGGCCGAGCGAGTTGCCGTCGAGGTAGATCAGGTCGGGCTCTTGCTCGGGGTAGAAGAATCGTGCGCGGTACTCGGCCAGCGGGTCGGCGGCGTCGAGGGCCTGGGCACGGGTCAGGAGGTCATCCACGCCGCCGACTCTAGCTGCGCCTATTGAGCTTGGCTCTTTCCCGGCGGATCAGGGATCCAAGTCGAATCTTGACCCAAGATTCGACCCAGATCCCTGATCCGATGCGAGGAGGTCAGCGGACGTAGGCGGCGGTGAGGTTGGGGCGTCCGCTGGTCGGGCTGAGGAACACGCCGCCCAGCCCCGGCCCGCGCAGCAGGAAGGCGCTGGCCGACACGGTCGGGATGAGTGGGGCGTACCGGGACATGATGTCGTGGTCGAGGCGGCCGTAGAGCGGCGCGGCGGCCGCCCGGTCCGTCATCGCGGCCAATTCGTCGAGCCGGGCGTTGACGCAGGGCTGGTCGAACTTCGCGAAGTTCACGCTCCACCCGGCGGCGAGACTGCCGCCGTGGAGCAGCGTGCCGAGGGTGCTCTGCGCGTCGGGGAAGTCGGCCACCCAGGCGCTGTACATCAGGTCGCAGGTCGAATCGGTCGCGCCGATGAGACCCCAGTAGTCACCCGCGTTCAGCGGCGTCGGAGTGATCCGGAAGCCCGCCCGCTGCAACCCCGTCCGCACGACGGCCGCCCCCGTGGCGTCGTCGGGGGTTTCCGGATAGCAGTAGGTGAGCGTGGGCTTCCGCCCGTGCAGGAGCTGCTTGGCGTGGCTGACGTCGCCGTGCCCCGCACTCGGGTACGCGTCGTAGCCGAGCCACCCCGGCATGGTCGGCGAGAGAACGGTGGTCAGCGGCGTGCCGACAGCGGTGCCGCCCTGCGCCTGGAGCAAGGCGCCTCGGTCGAACGCCCAGTTGAGCGCCTTGCGTACGGAGACGTCGGTGATCCGCCGGGTGTTGATGCTGAGGTACTTCGCGAGCCCGGTCGGACCGGCGAGCGTACGGGTCGACAGCGTCGCATCGCCTTGCACGACGGGGATCTGGTCGGCCGCCACGTTCGCGGTCATGATCGCCGCCGCGTCCGTCCCCGTCCCCGCCAGCAGGCGCTGGGTCTGCGCCGCCCGGTCCACCGTCCATTCGATGTGGACGGTGTCGGCGTACTGGTGGCGCAGCGGGTCGGAAGCCGGATCCCAGGCGGGATTGCGGCCCAGCGTCAGCGATACGCCGGGGACCTCGGCGATCCGTCGGTACGGGCCGGTCGCCAGGAAGGTCCGGTCGTAGTCGGCCCGCGTGTCCTGGGCCGCCGGCACCGGCGTGGTCGTCGGGAACGCCACGAGATACGGCAACTCCGGATGCGGCTGCGCGAAGGTGAAGACCAGCGTCCGATCGTCGGGCAGGCTGACGCCCGGCGGCACCGGCGATCCGGCGTACGGGCCGGGGTAGCTCCCGGACGGGTCCAGCGCAGGCTGGAGATAGTGCGGCCCGAACGCGCCCTGCTCGCTGAACGACCGCGCGATCCCGTACGCGATGTCGTGCGAGGTGATCGGGCTGCCGTCGGAGAAAGCGATGCCGGGCCGGAGGTGATAGGTCCAGACGCGGCCGCCGTCACTGGACTCCCCGGCGTTGGTCGCGAGGTCGCCGACCAGCCGGGTCGGCCCGCCGGCCGGATCTTCGAGGTACCCGGTCAGCGTGCGGTGGAAGAGCTGGGTGGACAGCTCGATGACGTCGTAGATCTGCTGCGGGTCGAGGTGGGCCGGGGGAGCGTCCTGCAGCCAGGTCACCTGACCGCCGGTACGCGCACCGGCCACCGCCGGAGCCGGAGCCGGCGTGGTTCCGGCGAAGTCGAGCACGATCTCCGGAGTCGCCGCCGCCGCGGGTGTGCTGTGGCTGACGACCAGCCCGGTCGCCACCAGCGCTAAGGCAAGAAAGCGTCGCATGGCGCGCACCGTATGGCCGGCAGCGGCCGCATCCGGCGTCGCTTAAGCCACGGCTGAAATGAACGGCCCCCGCGCGGGTGCGCGGGGGCCGTCGGACGTGCGGTCAGGCGGACTTCGTCAGGGGCGAGCCCAGGACGAGTCCTCCGACGGCAGGTCGGTGAAACCGTTCTTCTGTGCCGGCGGCTCCAGCAGGTTGGGGCCGGGCGTGGGCTCGGCCTCGGGCAGCTTCTCCGCCGGGGTGCCGAGCTTGCGCGCCCGCTTGGCCGCCTTCCGCTCCTTCCGGCCCTCCACCATGGTGTAGAGGGTCGGCACCAGGATCAGCGTGAGGACGGTCGAGCTGAGCAGACCGCCGATCACCACGACCGCCAGCGGCTGCGAGATGAAGCCGCCCTGACCGGTGATCCCCAGCGCCATCGGCAACAGCGCGAAGATCGTCGCGACCGCCGTCATCAGGATCGGGCGCAGCCGTCGCCGGCCGCCCTCGACCACCGCGTCGACCACGCTCGCGCCCTGGGCCCGGTACTGGTTGACGAGATCCAGCAGCACGATCGCGTTGGTCACCACGATGCCGATGAGCATCAGCATGCCGATCAACGCCGGTACGCCGAGCGCGGTGTCCGTCACGAGCAGGGCCAGGATCGCCCCGGTGGCCGCGAACGGCACCGAGACCAGCAGGATCAGCGGCTGCACCAGGCTCTTGAAGGTAGCCGCCATGATCAGGAAGACGATCGCGATCGCGGCGAGCAGGGCCAGCCCGAGGTTGCCGAAGGCGTCCGCCTGGTCGGCGCTCGCGCCGCCGACGGTGTAGCTGGCGCCGGCCGGCAGCTGGAGTGCCTTGAGCTTGGTGTCCAGGTCCTTGGTCGTCTGGCCGAGGTTGCTGCCGGTCGCCGTGCCGCTCACCGTGACGCTGCGGTCGCCGTCGATCCGGGTGATCTGGGTCGGGCCGTCCACGGTGGCCACCGTGGCGACCTGGTCCAGCGTCAGCGGACCGGCGATGGGCAGCTTCTTGAGCTGGTCGAGCGAGGTCGGCGAGGCCGCCCCGAAGGTCAGCACGACCTGCTGCTGCCGGCCGTCCAGGGCGTACTGCCCGAGCGGAGCGCCGCGGAACACCGCGCCGACCGCCTGGGCCACCTGGGCCTCGGTCAGCCCGACCGCCGCCGCCTTCTGCCGATCCACCGTCACCTGGACCCGCGGCGCGCTCGTCGAGAGGTCGCTGGCGACGTCGGTGACGTCGGCCACCTCGGACATCGCCTGGCGTACCTGGTCACTGGCGGTCTTCAGGGCCGCCTCGTCGTCGGCCTGCACGATGACCTGCAGGGTGCTCGCCGAGAAGCCGCCGCCGCCGTTGCCGGCGTCGACCTTGACCTCGCCGACGTCGGTCAGCTTGGCCATCTCGGCGCGCAGCTTCTCCTGCACGTCGTACGCCTTGGCGTCCTTCTTCAGCGTGATGCTGACCGTCGAGGAGTTGCTGCCCCCGGCGCCCAGGCCGAAGGTGCCCCCGGAACCGACTGTGGCCTGGTAGGTCTCGACGCCCTCGGTGTTCGCCACGACGGACTCGATCTTCTTCGCCGCCGCGTCGGTCACCGCCAGGCTGGTGCCCTTCGGCATCTCCTGGGAGACCGTCAGGGTCGTCTCGCCGGACTGGTCGAGGAAGTTCGTCTTCAGCAGGCTCGCCATCCCCATGGTGAGGAAGAAGACGAGGATCGCCGCCGTCACCGTGAGCCAGCGACGCTTGGTCGCGAACCGGATGATCGGCACGTACGCCCGCTGCAGGATGCTCCGGCGTTCCTTCGCCTCGGCCGCCTCCCGAATCGCCGCGCCGTCCGCCGAGCCGTTGGCCGGCTTGAGGAACCAGTACGCGAGCACCGGGATGATCGTCAGCGACACCGCCAGCGAGGCGAGCAGCGCCACCGTGATCGTGATCGCGAAGCTGGAGAACAGCTGCCCGACCAGGCCGCCGACCAGGGCGATCGGCGAGAACACGGCGACCGTCGTCAGGGTCGACGCCGTGACCGCGCCCGCGACCTCCTTGACCGCGCCGAGGACCGCGTGCTGCTTGTCCTCCCCGTACGCCAGGTGCCGCTTGATGTTCTCGAGGACCACGATCGAGTCGTCGACGACTCGTCCGATCGCGATCGTCAGCGCGCCCAGGGTCAGGATGTTGAGCGAGTAGTCGCCGACCTTCAACGCGATCAACGCGATGATCACCGAGAGCGGGATGGACACCGCGGTGACGATCGTCGACCGGATCGACAGCAGGAAGACCAGGATCACGATGATCGCCATGGCCAGACCGAGGGCACCCTCGGTGGTCAGCCCCTCGATCGACTTCTCGACGTAGGGCGCCTGGTCGAAGACCGCGGTCAGCTGGGCGTCCCCGCCCAGCTTCGACTTCAGATCGGGCAGCATGTCGGAGATCTCGTGCGAGATGCCCACCGCGTTGCCGTCCGGCGCGGCGAACACCATGATGCCGAGGCTCTCCTTGCCGTTCGTCCGGGTGATGGACGTGGCCGGGGCGAGCTGCTCGGTGATGGTCGCGACGTCGCCCAGCTTGACCGGGACGACGACGGTGCCCGGGGCCGCCGAACTCGGCCGCAGGTACAGGTTCTTCAGGTCGTCGATCTTGGTCAGCGGCGTGCCGACCGAGACGGTCAGCGTCTTGTCGCCGTCGGGCAGGGTGCCGGCCGGCATCGCGATGCCGTTGACCTTCAGCACGTTCATCAGGTCGGTGACGGACAGACCCGCCCCGGCCAGCTTCGCCGGGTTCGGCGCGATGACCAGCTGCGCCTGGCGCTGGCCGGTCAGCTGCGCCTCGCGTACGCCCTCGATGCCCTGGATGGCGGGGATGACGTCCTTGGTGATCTTCTCGGCGAGCTGGCGTTCGTCGCCGCCGTTGCTCGCGCTGAGCAGGACCACGGGGAAGTTGTCCGTGCTGAAGGCGAAGACCTGCGGGTCCACGCCGTCGGGCAGGGTGGCCGAGATGCGGTTCAGCGACGACTGCATCTTGGTCGTCGAGTCGTCGAGGTCGGTGCCGAAGTCGAACTCGACCTGCACCGTTGAGACGCCCTCGGAGGAGGTGGAGGTGACCCGCTTGAGGCCCGGCGTCCCCTGCAGGGCGTTCTCGATCGGCTCGGTCACCTGGCTGGCGACCACCTCGGGGGCGGCGCCGGGGTAGGTCGCCGAGACGAAGGCGGCTGGAAAGTCGAGGGAGGGGAAGAGCTGTTGCTTCAGCTGAGGGATCACCATCAAGCCGAACGCGGTGACGATCACCGCGACCAGCGCGGTGAGCCCGCGGTTGGCGAGGCTGAGCCTCGAGAAGAACGACATTTTCAACTCCGGGGGTCCGGTGGGCCCAACCCGTTTAGTTTGCCTGAAGCTAATATTTAGCGTTTCACCGGGTTACTGTTACGCTGCTGTTGCGCGGGGGCCGACCAGCACAGGAGTAGCGGTGACCAGCAAAGACGCGGCGATCGCGCGGATCATGGCCGGTCAGCGGCAGTTCCAGCTGGCGATGGCGCGAGATCGAACCAACCCGTTCTTCGCGGTCAACCTGACGATGTCCCAGCTCAAGATCCTCTTCGCGCTGCGGCTGCACGGCGGCCAAGGCGGGCACGAGCTCGCCCAGAAGATGGGGGTCAGCCCCGCCACCATGACGGGCATCGTCGACCGCCTCGTCGCCGGGCGCTACGTCAGCCGCCGCGAAGACCCCCACGACCGGCGCGTACGCCTCGTCGAGCTGACCGAGCGCGGCACCACGATCGTCGACGACATCATGACCGTCGGCGAGGAGCACTCCCGGCGCATCCTGGCGCGCCTCAGCGTCGACGAACTCAGCGTGGTCGCCGACGCGATGGACATCCTCGGCCGGGCCCTCGTCGAGGACCAGGACCTCGTCCACCACCCCGACGAGTAGCGGAGTCTGGCGAGGCCCGCCCTTGTCGGATGGCCGACTCAAGTCGCCGCCCGAGGTGGACTTCTGTCCGTAGATCCGCGCGTAATCTCCGCTGGTGCTGCTCAGCTACGTCGACGAGAGTTACACCAACGGCAAAGCCTGGTACTACATGGCGGCCGTCCTGGTCCCGGATCGGCAAGCCGTCTCGCTCACCGAGGCGCTGGATCAGGTGGTGTTGAGCGCGGCGGCCAGATTCGGCGTCTCCAGCGCCGCCGAGCTGCACGGACATGAGCTGTTTCAGGCCAACCGGGACTGGGAGCCGCTCGCGAAGATGATCCGAGCCCGGATCGGTGTGTACGCGGCCGCCTTCCGTGCCATCGAGGCCCATGGCGTCCAGATCATCCTCCGCGGTGTGCGGGCCGAGGATCTGAAGCTTCGCTATTCGAGCCCGATGGATCCGCATTCGATCGTCCTGGGGCACGTTCTTGAGCGCATCAACGCCCACGCGGCGGAGCAGGATGAGTTCGCGCTGGTCATCGCCGACGAGGTGGATCAAGCGGCCAAGCACCGTGCTGATGTGTCGAGCTATAAGGCGGGCGGGACGCTCGGGTACCGCTCGTCGACGCTTCGCTCCATCGTCGACACGATCCATTTCGCCCCGTCGAGCGCGAGCCGGCTGGTCCAGGCGGCGGACATGGTCGCCTTCCTCTACAACCGGACCCAGCAGGTGACGAAGGGCGACTCGCGTGCGCTGAAAGCCAGCGCGGAGCTCTGGCGGATCATTCAGCCGAAGATCATTCATCAACATTGCTGGTTGCCGGTCAGCCGGAGCTAGGCGGTCCGGTGCGCTGGGTGCAATAATGTGAGCAGGAGGCCCTCGGGCCTACCGATCCGCCTTAGGCCCCGCGAGGGGCCTTTGTGCTGTGTGGGGCCGTGGCGTCGGGCGATTCGGCGCGGGATCGGGCGGCGGGGTGTGAGCATGATCCAGTGACCTCGTCAACCCTGTTCACGCTGCTGTTGATCACGATCGCGGCGGTCGCTTCGCCGATCGTGGTGGATCGGCTGTCCCGGTGGATCGTGATCCCGGCCATCGTCGTCGAGCTGATCCTCGGGGTCCTGGTCGGACCGTACGTGCTGCACTGGGCGCAGGTTGACGACATCATCAGCGCGCTGTCCAGTCTCGGCCTGGCCGTGCTCATGTTCATGGCCGGCTACGAGATCGACTTCGGCCGGCTTCGGGGGCGGCCGTTGACTCTCGCGGTCGTCGGCTGGCTGTGTTCGCTCGCGCTCGGGCTCGGGCTGGTCGCGCTGCGTACCGGGTTCAGTTTGAAGACGATCGTGATCGGGCTCGCCCTGACCACCACCGCGCTCGGCACGCTGCTGCCGATTCTGCGGGATCGGGGCATGCTCGGTACGCCGTTCGGCAACCGGGTGATGGCAGTGGGCGCGATCGGGGAGTTCGCGCCGATCGTCGCCATCTCGGTCGTGCTGACGACGGACAATCCGGTGCACTCGATGATCCTGCTGGCGGTCTTCGCCGTCGTGGCGATCGTGGCCGCCCACCTGGCCCGGCAGCCTCCGTCGCCGCGGATGTCGCGGCTGGTGGTCCGGACTCTGCATACGTCGGCTCAGCTGGCGATCCGGCTCATTCTGCTGGTCCTGGTCACGATGGTCTGGCTGGCCTATCGGTTCGAGCTGGACACGCTGCTCGGCTCGTTCGCGGCCGGCATCGTCGTACGCCTCGCGATGCGGCCCGCGTCCGAGCACATGACCGAGCAGGTCGAGGCCAAGCTGGACGCGATCGGCTTCGGTTTCCTGATCCCGATCTTCTTCGTGGTGAGCGGGATCAACCTGAACCTCGGCGCGCTCTCCTCGGTCGAGGGGCTGCTGGCGACCGCCCTCTTCGTGGTGGCGTTGCTGGTCGTCCGGGGCGGCCCGATCTTCCTGCTGCACCGGCGGGACCTGCCAGGCGTACGCGATCGGCTGTCGCTGGCCTTGTTCGGGGCGTCGGCGCTGCCGTTGATCGTGGTCATCACCACCATCGGCACGCAGGACGGCGTACTGACGACTCCGCTCGACGCGTCGCTGGTGGCGGCGGGTGCGCTGTCCATTCTGATCTTCCCCCAGGTCGCGATGCGTCTCCTCCGCAGCGATACGCAGGAAACCGGCGCGTCCACGAAGGACACGCCGGTCACCCTGCCCGCCGAGCCGGAGGCTCTCTAGCTCGCCGGAAGTCACCCTGCTGGATCAGGGTTCTCGGTCGAATCTTGCGCCAAGATTCGACTGGGAACCCTGATCCAGCGCCGAAAGAGGGCTGCCGAGAGGGGCTACTGGGTCAGGTCGTAGACGGTGGTGCCGCCGACGGTCTGCGCGGTGAAGTTCTCCGCGACCCAGCTCGCGATCTGCTGCGCCGAGTTGCTGCCGCCGTTCGACATGCCGCCGAATCCGCTGCTGCCGAGGAAGTAGTGGACCTTCTTCTGCTCGACGAGCTGCTGGAAGTCGGCCAGCGAGATCGACGGGTCGCTGCCGTTGAAGCCGCCCAGGCTCATCACCGGTTCGCCACTGCCGAGCTGGTAGCCCGCCGCGTTCTGCGAGCCCACCGCCGCTCCGGCCCAGGCGTACTGGTCGGCGTCGGTCTGCAGCAGCTTGACCAGGGCGCTGTTCGGGGTCGACGCGGAGAGCAGACCGCCTGCGCCGCCGCCTCCGCCCATCCGGCCGCCGCCGTCGGAGCGCGTGCCGGTACCCGGGAACCCGTTCTGGCCGTTGCCCGGCTGGGTCGCGCCGTTCTGCGTACCCATATTCGGCGGGGCCTGCATGCCCCCGTTGCCGAAGCCGCCCCGCTGACCGCCACCGCCCATCCGGCCGCCGCCGAAGCCCGAGCCTTGCACGGACGGACCGGCCGTGGGAATCGAGCCGGTGTGCGCGGTCGCGGCCGTGTCCAGCGCGTAGGCCGCGGGGCCTGCCAGGCCGGTCGCGATGCTCGCGACCGCGACCACAGTGGCCACTCGGCGCCACCGCAACCAGGGCAACGCGAGGAGCGCGGCGGCCGCGAGCAGGCCTACCACGACCACACTGGTACGCAGCCAGGGCACGAAGTCGGCGCTGCGACCGAGCAGCACGCTCGACCAGACGGCGGTGATCGCCAGCGCGACCGCCAGGATCGAGCGGGCCACGATGTGGGCCCGATGCTGCCAGAGCGAGACGGCGCCGATGCCGATGAGCGCGCCGATCGCGGGCGCCAGCGCCACCGTGTAGTACGCGTGGAAGATGCCGGCCATGAAGCTGAACGTGCCGGCGGTGACCAGCAGCCAGCCGCCCCAGAGGATCAGCCCGGCCCGCATCCGGGAGGTACGCGCGGCGCGGGCGCTCAACGCCAGCCCGCCGACCAGGAAGATCAGCGCGGCGGGCAGCAACCAGGCGACCTGGCCGCCGATCTCGCCGTCGAACAGGCGGGTGAGCCCGGTGGAGCCCCACATGCCGCCGTTGCCGCCGCCTCCGCCGCCGACGCTGCCGACCTCCTCGCCGGTCAGCCGGCCGAAGCCGTTGTAGCCGAGGGTCAGTTCCAGGATGCTGTTGGACTGCGAGCCGCCGATGTACGGGCGGGACGAGGCGGGCCACAGCGACACGATCGCGATCCACCAGCCGGCGCCGGCGATCATCGCGCCGAGCGCGGCCAGCAGCTGCCAGATCCGCTTCCAGAAGCCCACCGGGGCCGCGATCAGGTAGACCAGGCCGAACGCCGGGACGACCAGGAGCGCTTGCAGCATCTTGGCCAGGTACGCGAAGCCGACGAGCCCGCCCGCCAGCAACAGCCACTTCGTCTTGCCCTGCTCGACCGCGCGGGTCACGGCGTACGCGCCCGCCACGAGCAGCAGCACCAGCAGCGCGTCGGGGTTGTTGAACCGGAACATCAGCACGGCGACCGGGGTCAACGCCATCACGCCACCCGCGAGCAGTCCGGCCGCCGGACCGAACCAGCGGCGTACGGCGGCGTAGAGCAGGCCGACGGCGGCCACTCCTTCGAGCGCCTGCGGAACGAGGATGCTCCACGAGTTGACGCCGAAAATGCGCGCGGAGAGTGACATCGCCCACAGCGACGCCGGCGTCTTGTCCACGGTGATGAAGTTCGACGAGTCGAACGAGCCGAAGAACATCGCCTTCCAGCTCTGCGAGCCGGCCTGCGCCGCGGCCGAGTAGTACGCGTTGGCCCAGCCGGACTTGCCCAGGCCCCAGATGTAGAGGACGCCGGTCGCGACCAGGAGAGCCAGCAGCGCGGGACGCTCCCATCTCCGACGGTTCGGCCCCGTCGCCGGCTTTGCGGCCGTCGCGGGCTCCAGAGCGGTGACAGGCGTGTCCTGGACGCGGTCTTCTGCGATGGTCATGCCCCCAGGCTGGGCTGATCGGATGGGCGTCTCGTCGGACCGGTCTGTGTGGCGCCTGTGAAACTCTGGAGTTTTATGGAAAAGAAACCTTACTGATGCGAACGAATCGCGCTCATCGGCGCGTTCTGTCGACATGCGTAAATCTGTGCTGATCTTGTCCTTGCTGGTGGCGCTGGCGGGCTGCGGGAACGCCGGTACGCCGTCCTCATCCCCGTCGGCGTCCGACCCGAGCGCGGCGGCCCGGGAGATGCGGGTGCAGTCGGCCAACGCCGTCTGCGTCGCCGACCAGAACCGGGCCCGCCTCGTGACCTACCCGAGCGCGGGCGGCGAGCTGGGCGCGGGCTACCTCACCGGCACCGGCGACACCGCGGTCGTCCTGTTGCACCAGGCCGGCGGCGGGCTGTGCCAATGGCTCGGCTACGCCGACGCGTACGCCGCCAGGGGGATGCGCGGCTTCGCGGTCGACATCCGGAACGAGTCCCGGGTCGACGACACCGTCGCGGCGGTCGCGTACCTGCGGTCGTCGGGCGTACGGAAGGTCTTCCTCGTCGGTGCGTCGATGGGCGGCACGACGGCGTTGGCCGCCGCCACGTCGATCCAGCCCCCGGTCGACGGCATCGTCAGCCTCTCGGGCCCGGCGATCTACGCCGGGGCGGACGCCGCCTCGGCCGTGCAGAAGCTGGCGATGCCGGTCGTGTTCGCCGCCGGTACCAACGACGGGAACTTCGCCACCGACGCCCAGTCGCTGTATCAGGACTGCGCCTCGAAGCAGAAGAAGCTGATCCTGCTGCCCGCCAGCGATCACGGCGTCCTGCTGATGTCGCGGGGCATGGGCGACTTCGTGCTCGCCTTCGTCGCCGACCCCGTCGCCGCCCTCTCGCTCACCGTCTGACCCTTATGGGTGCAGAGCACGGTCGTGCAGGCTTCCCACCGAGGTTTCGGCCTGCGTAACCGTGATCTGCACCCAGATGAAGGTGCAGGGCTACTTGTTGAGGGCGCGGAGGAAGGATTCAGCCAGGGGGACCGCGGACGAGGTGGAGTCGCCGCCGTTCTCGACGAACACGGCGAACGCGATGTCGCCCTGCCAGCCCACGAACCAGGCATGCGTGTGCGCCGGGTTCGCGTCGTACTCCGCGGTGCCGGTCTTACCGCTGACCGCACCGCCGGGGACGTCCGCGAGCGCCTTGCCGGTGCCGCTCGTGACCACCTCACGCAGCGCCGGGCGCAGCTGGTTCAGGGTGCTCGTCTTCAGCGTCGGGCCGTCGGGGGCGACGGCGGCCGGGGCCGGGTCCAGCAGCACGATCGGCTGCTTCCACTGGCCCCGGGCGACGGCGGCGATCGCGCCCACCATGGCGACCGGGGAGACGATCGTGGTGCCCTGACCGAACGAGGCCGCGGCCCGCTCGGCGGCGGAGCCGCCGGAGGAGACCGCACCGGTGAAGCAGTCGACGCCCATGTCCCACTTGGTGCCGAGGCCGAGCGCGGTGCCCGCGGCGGCCAGCCCGTCGGGGCCGAGCTTCGGAGCCAGCGACGCGAACGCGGTGTTGCACGACTTCGCGATGTCGGTGTGGAACGGGACCGCGCCGAGTTCGAAATCGTGCGAGTTCTTGAACGTACGCCCGTCGACCGTGAACGTCTTCGGACAGTTGACCACGGTGTTCGACGTGATCGAGCCGTTGTCCAGCACCCCGTACGCCGTGACGACCTTGAACGTGGAGCCCGGCGGCACCTGGGCGACGAAGGCCAGGTTGTCGCCGCCGCCGTCCGGTCCGTTCGCCACCGCGATGACGTGCCCGTCGCTGATGCGCATCGCCACGATCGCCGTACGCCGGTCGGTCTTGGTGGCGAGGGCGGCGTCGGCGGCGTTCTGCGCCTTGGTCTCCAGGGTCACCTTCAGCGGCTGCCCGTTGACCGCGTCGGTGTCGTAGACCTGCTGTTCCCGGGTCGTGCCCGCGGACGTCTTGCTGGTGATGAAGACCTGGAAGCCGTCGGTGCCGCGCAGCCGTTCGTCGTACTTCTTCTCCAGCCCGAACAGCCCGACCTGGTCGCCGGCCTGGTACTTGCCCGGGTTGGCGTCCATGATCTCCTTGGTCGCCTCGCCGACCGAGCCGAACAGGGCGCGGCCGAAGACGCGGTTCGGGGCCAGCTCCCGGGTCTCCTCCCGGAAGACGGTGCCGTCGAGGTCGCGGATGTCCTTCCGGATCTGGTCGTACGCCTCCCGCCGCAGCGTCACGAGTTCGACGAAGGAGTCCGGCTTGGCCTCCTTCACCCGGGCGGCCAGGTCGCCGAGGTCCACCCCGACCTTGATCGACTTGAACGCGGCGTCGAGCAGGGCGGTCAGCGCGGGCAGGTTGGTGATCTTCTGCGGCTCGACGCCGACCACGACGACCTGCCGCGACGAGACCAGCGGCTCGCCCTTGGCGTCGACGATGCCGCCCCGCTGGGCCTTGACCTGCTTGGTCGCCAGCGACGCCCCGGGCTGCAGGTCGGGATGGACCACCTGCGGCTGCCAGACGATGTTCCAGGCGTCCTCGCCGCCGACCTTGCCCTTGGCGAGCTTGACGTCCGTCGAGTACTCCCAATGGGCGCCGTCCGGCAGCGTCCAGTTCAGGTGCAGCTTCCCGGCCGCGGAATCCTTGGTGACCGTGGGCTTGCCCTCGACCTTCACCGTCGGCGGCGTGAGCGTGCCCGCGTACGCCTTGAGCTGCGCGGCGACGTCTGTGCCCGAAACAGTCTTGCTGTCCGGGTCGACGAAGGTGACCTTGCCGTCCCAGGAGCCGGACTCCATGCCCGGCCAGCCGGCGGCGAACGCGTCGAGTGCGGAGCCCGGCTCGGGTTCCTTCGTGCAGGCGGCGAGCGAGGTGGCCGCGAGGAGCGCGGCGAGAGTGGCGGTGAGCAGGCGGCGCGAGGGGGCGTACATGCCGACCATTCTGCGCGAAGAGCACCAACTCGCGCAGCCGCGTATGCCCGGGGTGCCGATGTCGCCCTCGTTGTGCGGCCCTGGGCGCCCCTGGAGCGTTGTAATCACTGCACTCCTGGCGGCTCGCCCGTGGGGCTCCCCGGCTAGGGTGGAAGTGACGGACGAGCCCACAGCGTGGTGGGTGAGGGGAGCGGTTGTGATGTCACCAGACGGTGGCCTGCTGAGCGGCGAGAGCGTGGACGCTGACGCCGATTCCATGGAAGAGGTCGTGGACGACTCCGCCGACCTCGACGACGATCTGCCCAATGCCGAGCGCCTGGTGGCCACCGCGGTCGCGCTGGCCGGCGAGGACCTCGACACCGCCCAGCTGGTGAGCCGCTACTGGCGGTTCGCGCCGGACGAGGAACTGGTGGGGCAGACCCCCAGCGCGATGCTCGCCGCGGTGCGCGCGCACCGCGAGCTGGCGAGCAGTCGCGTCGCCGGGGAACTCAAGCTGCGCATCGCGCTCACTCCCGACGGCCATCACACGGCCATCGAGATCGTCACCGACGACATGCCCTTCCTCGTCGACTCCATCACCGCGGCCCTGTCGGCCCGCAACCTCGACGTGCACATGCTGGTCCATCCACTTCTAGTGGTACGCAGAGAGCCGCTGGGCGAGTTGGTGGAGGCCTGCGCCGACGTCGAGCCCGACGACGCGATCGCCGGCGACCAGATCGAGAGCTGGATGCGGATCGAGACCGATCCGATCCGCGACGCGGCCGAGACCGAGCAGGTCGGCGAGGAACTGCGCCGCGTGCTGACCGACGTCCGGGAAGCCGTCGAGGACTGGCCGTCGATGCGCGCCCGCGCCCTGGAACTGGCCGACGACCTGGCCACCGCCGAGCTGCCGGTGCCGGACAAGGACATCACCGACTCGGTCGAGCTGCTGCGCTGGCTGGCCGACAACCACTTCACCTTCCTCGGCTTCCGCGAGTACAAGCTGGTCGAGGGGCACCTGCTGACCGCCGTCCCGGGCACCGGCCTGGGCATCCTGCGCAACGATCAGGCGCACCCGCGCGAGCTGGCCTCGATGACGCCGGAGGCGTACCGCAAGGCGCTGGAGAAGCGGCTGCTCATCATCACCAAGGCGAACTCGCGGGCGACCGTCCACCGGTCGGCGTACCTGGACTACATCGGCTTCAAGACCTTCAACGCCGAGGGTCAGGTCGACGGCGAGATCCGGTTCCTCGGTCTGTTCAGTTCGGCCGCCTACCGGGGCAGCGTCCGGGATCTGCCGGTGGTCCGCCGCAAGGTCGCCGAGGTGCTCGACCGGTCCGGGCTGAGCCCGCGCAGCCACTCCGGCAAGGACCTGCTGGAGATCCTGGAGAGCTACCCGCGCGACGAGCTGTTCCAGATCAGCACCGAGGACCTCTACCAGGCGTCGGTGGGTGTGCTGCGGATGGCCGGCCGCCGGCAGTTGCGCGCGTTCCTGCGGCGCGACGCGTACGGGCGGTTCATCTCGTGCCTGGTCTACCTGCCCCGCGACCGGTTCACCACCCAACACCGGCTGGCCATGCAGGAGATCCTGCTCCAGGAGCTGCACGGCGTCGGGCTCGACTACACGACCAAGGTCACCGAGGGTCCGCTGGCCCGGGTGCACTTCATCGTCCGGGTCGACCCGACCGCGCCGCCAGGGGCGATCGACGCCGACGCGCTCGCGGAGAAGCTCGCCGACGCCACCCGGGCCTGGGACGACGACTTCAAGCTCGTGCTCGCCCGCAAACTCGGCGACGAGCAGGCCAAGTTCCTGTTCGGCCGGTACGCCGACGCGCTGCCGGAGACGTACAAGGACGGCTACAACGCGTACGAGGCGATGCAGGACCTCGCCAAGCTGGAGCTGCTGGAGGAACCGGGCCAGCTCGAACTGCACCTGTTCCGCCGCCGGAAGGACGACCGGGACGTCCGGTTCAAGATCTTCCGCTTCGGGGAGCCGATGGTGCTCTCCGCCGTCCTGCCGGTGCTGCACTCGCTCGGCGTGAGCGTCACCGACGAGCGGCCCTACGAGCTGCATCGGGACGACGGCCGGGTCTTCGTCTACGACTTCGGTCTCCAGCTGCCCGAGAACTCCCGGGAGATGGCCGAGGTCCGGGCCCATGTCGAGAACGCCTTCGCCGCCGCCTGGCGGGGCGAGGCGGAGATCGACGGGTTCAACGAGCTGGTGCT
The DNA here is from genome assembly GCF_040682475.1 of Hamadaea sp. NPDC051192. Classification (NCBI taxonomy): domain Bacteria; kingdom Bacillati; phylum Actinomycetota; class Actinomycetes; order Micromonosporales; family Micromonosporaceae; genus Hamadaea; species Hamadaea sp. NPDC051192. The sequence goes on along the minus strand of NZ_JBFBAZ010000058.1, from coordinate 4,558 downwards.
GCGGGCCGGGCTCACCTGGCGGCAGGTCATCGTGCTCCGGGCGTACGCGAAATATCTGCGGCAGACCGGGACGGTCTACACGCAGGAGTCGATGGAGCAGACCTTCATCGCGTACCCGCAGCTGGCCGCCGCGCTGGTCGCGCTGTTCGAGACGCGGTGCGACCCGCAGCTGAAGCTGGCCGACGAGGACCGGTCGTTGCAGGGCAAGGAGCTGATCGCGTCGATCAACCGGCAACTGGACGCGGTGACCAGCCTCGACCAGGACCGGATCCTGCGCCACTACCTGACGCTGATCCAGGCCACCCTGCGGACGTCGTTCTTCCAGAAGGGCATCGACGGCCGGCCGAAGTCGTACGTGGCGTTCAAGCTGGACCCGCGCGCGATCCCCGAGCTGCCCGCGCCCCGGCCGAAGTACGAGATCTTCGTGTACTCGCCCCGGTTCGAGGGCGTGCACCTGCGCTTCGGCGCGGTCGCCCGCGGTGGTCTGCGCTGGTCCGACCGCCGCGACGACTTCCGGACCGAGATCCTCGGCCTGGTCAAGGCGCAGATGGTGAAGAACGCCGTCATCGTGCCGGTCGGTGCGAAGGGCGGCTTCGTCCTCAAGCAGGCGCCCGCGCCGACCGACCGCGACGCGTTCATGGCCGAAGGCGTGGCCTGCTACCGGCTGTTCATCTCGGCCCTGCTCGACGTCACGGACAACCTCGACGCAGGCAAGGTCGTGCCCCCGGTCGACGTCGTCCGCCACGACAGCGACGACACGTACCTCGTGGTGGCGGCGGACAAGGGCACGGCGACGTTCTCCGACATCGCCAACGAGATCTCGCTGAGCTACGGATTCTGGCTCGGCGACGCCTTCGCCTCCGGTGGCTCGGCCGGATACGACCACAAGAAGATGGGCATCACCGCCCGGGGCGCGTGGGAGTCGGTCAAGCGGCACTTCCGTGATCTGGGTAAGGACATCCAGAACGAGGACTTCACGGTCGTCGGCGTCGGTGACATGTCCGGCGACGTGTTCGGCAACGGAATGCTGCTGTCGCAACACATCCGGCTGGTCGGTGCGTTCGACCACCGGCACATCTTCGTCGACCCGAACCCGGACTCGGCCACCTCGTGGGCCGAACGCAAGCGGCTGTTCGACCTGCCGCGTTCGTCCTGGGCCGACTACGACGCCTCGCTCATCTCCGCCGGCGGCGGCGTGTTCCCGCGTACGGCGAAGTCGATCGAGGTGTCCCCGCAGATGCGGGAGGTCCTCGGGCTGGCCGACACGGTCACCTCGATGAGCCCGACCGAACTGATGAAGGCGATCCTGCTCGCGCCGGTGGAACTGTTCTGGAACGGCGGCATCGGCACCTACGTCAAGGCGACCACCGAATCGCACGCGGAGGTCGGCGACAAGGCGAACGACGCCATCCGGGTCAACGGCGGCCACCTGCGCGTGACCGTCGTCGGCGAGGGCGGCAACCTCGGCTGCACCCAGCGCGGCCGGATCGAGTTCGCCCAGACCGGCGGGCACGTCTACACCGACTTCATCGACAACTCGGCCGGGGTGGACTGCTCCGACCACGAGGTCAACATCAAGATCCTGCTGTCGGCCCAGGCGGAGCTGAGCCTGGAGGACCGCAACGCCCTGCTCGCCGAGATGACCGACGAGGTCGGCGACCTGGTGCTGCGCGACAACTACCAGCAGGCGACCGCGCTGGGGACGGCTCGTTCCCAGGCGCATTCGCTGCTGCCGGTGCACCGTCGCCTGATCACCGCGCTGGAACAGTCCGGCCGGCTCGACCGGGCGCTGGAAGGGCTGCCGACCGACGACGAGCTGGCCGGCCGGTTCGCCGCCGGACAGGGGCTGGCCACGCCGGAGTTCGCGGTGCTCATGGCGTACGTGAAGATCGCGCTGGAGGAGGACATCCTCCACTCCGACCTGCCGGACGAGACCTGGACCCATCAGCTGCTGTCGGACTACTTCCCGACCCCGCTGCGGGACCGGTGCACCGAGGCGATGGCGCAGCACGCGCTGCGGCGGGAGATCGTCACCACGGGGATCGTCAACGAGGTGGTCAACCGGGGCGGCATCTCCTTCGTCTTCCGGGCGATGGAGGAGAGCGGCGCTCATGCCGCCGACGTGCTCCGGGCGTACGTGATCGTCCGCGACGTCTTCGACCTGCCCCGGTTGTGGGCGGCCGTCGAGGAGCAGGACAACCGCATCCCCACGGACGCGCAGACGATCATCTACCTCCAGGCGCGGCGGCTCCTCGACCGGGCCGTGCGCTGGCTCGTGCAGTCCCGCCGTCAGCTGGACGTCCCAGCCGAGATCGAACGGCTCCAGCCGGGCGTCGCGGCGCTGTTGCCGCAGCTCACGCACCTGTTCCTGGGCGTCGAGCGGGACGCGCTGGCCAAGCACTCGCAGAAGCTCGAGGAACTGGACGTCCCGGTGGAGCTGGCCGAGTGGGGCACCCAGATCCTGCACAGCTTCGGGCTGCTCGACGTGGTCGAGGTCGGCAACCAGACCAGCCGGAGCCTCGACGACGTGGCGGGGGTCTACTTCGTCCTGTCCGAGCGGTTCCGGGTGGACGACCTGCTCACGAAGATCTCGATGCTGCCGCGGGAAGACCGCTGGCAGACCCTGGCCCGGATGGCGCTGCGCTACGACCTGTACGCCGCCCTCGCCGCCCTCACCGCGGAGGTGCTCGCCGCGTCGCCGGACGACGCGGACCTCACCCCGGAGGAGCGGGTCAACCAGTGGGAGCAGGTCAACGAGGCCTCCATCACCCGGGCGTTCAACGCCATCGGCGAGTTCGACTCGTCGCGGGCCGATCTCGCCGCGTTGTCGGTGCTGCTCCGGCAGATCCGCACGCTCGTCATGCGATAGCTCCGCGATGCCCGGCTTGGCGCTTTTGCGCCAGGCCGGGCTTGCGCCCACTGCGTTACATTGAGCGAATGGTGGCTCGATATCTCGCGATCGGCGCGATGGCGGTGGCGTTCCTCGCCGGGTGCTCCTCGGGTACGCCGTCCGCGTCCTCGTCGTCCTCCGCGTCGGCCGCTCCGTCGGCCTCGCCGTCCGAAGCCACCGGCAGCCCCACCTCGGGCGTGGGATCACCGACGCCGAGCCGGCTGTTGCCGTCGACCAAACCGCCCGCGTCGCCGAAGGCGGGCACGGTGCTGACCGGGACCGTCGTCAAATCCGAAGTCGAGGGCGGCTGCCTGGGGCTGAACGCCGACAACGGCAAGACCTACCAGATCCTCGGCACGGCCGACCGCGACGTGCTGGTGCCCGGCGCCCGCGTACGCGTGACCGGTCGGGTACGCGACGACATCGCGACGATCTGCCAGATCGGCACTCCGTTCGAGGTGGCGTCGGCAGAACGTCTCTGACCGTCGTCCAGGTTGATCGGCTACCGTTCGCTGCATGACGATCGCTCTGGTCACCGACTCGACGGCGGGTCTGCCCGCGGAGTTCGCCGGCCGGATCCGGGTCGTTCCGCTGGCCGTGGTGATCGACGGCGTCGCCCGCGCCGAAGGCGTCGAGGTCTCCTCCGCCGAGGTGGCTGCCGCCCTGCGCAATCCCAAGCTCAGCGTCACGACGTCCCGACCGGCCCCGACGGAGTTCGCCGAGGCGTACCAGGCGCTGCTGGACGACGGAGCCACCGGCGTGGTCTCCGTGCACCTGTCGGCCGCCCTCTCCGGTACGCACGAATCCGCTGAACTGGCGGCCCGCGACTTCGCCGGCCGCGTACGCGTCGTCGACTCCCGCTCGACCGCGATGGGCCTGGGCTTCCCCGTCCTGGCCGCCGTCTCCGCCGCCGCATCCGGGGCCACCGTCGACGAGGTGGCCGACGCGGCGACCACGGCGGTCGGGCGTACCGAGACTTACTTCGTCGTCGACACCCTGGAGCACCTGCGCCGGGGCGGCCGGATCGGAGCGGCGTCCGCCCTGCTCGGCACGGCGCTGGCAGTGAAGCCGATCCTGCACGTCGTCGACGGCTCGATCGTCTCCCAGGACCGCGTACGCACAACGTCCCGGGCGCTCGATCGCATGGTGGAACTGGCGATGGCCGCCGCCGGCGACGAACCCGAGGTCGAGATCGCCGTCCAGCATCTCGACACCCCCGAGCGCGCCGAGCAGATCGCCGCGATCGTCCGGGAGCGGCTGGGGGACCGGCTGCGGGCGCTCTACACCTCCGAGGTGAGTGCGGTGATCGGCGCGCACGTCGGGCCGGGCGTCGTCGGGGTCATCGTCCACCGCTGACCCCGCCTGTCCCGCCCGCCTGTCCCGCCCCGCGGGCCGCTCTGCCTCGTGGGCCGCTCTGCCTCGTGGGCCGCTTCGCCTCGCGGGCCGCTTCGCCTCGCGGCGCCCCGCTGCGCGGCGCCGGGGGCGTGATGATCTCCGGAATGCCAGCTACCTGATCTTGGCGCCGATAGGTGCGTAGCCCTCCGGAGATCACGAAGCTTCCCGGCGGACGGGGCGCGCGCTCGGGCGGACGGGCCGCGCGCTCGGGCGGACGGGCCGCGCGCTCGGGCGGACGGGCCGCGCGCTCGGGCGGACGGGCCGCGCGCTCGG
>NZ_JBFBAZ010000057.1:0-50207 GCF_040682475.1 Hamadaea sp. NPDC051192 | reverse complement strand
CGGCGCGGCTCTTTGCTAACCCCGCCACTTCGCGCGAAGGGATCCCTGCGGATCAGGGTTATACATGCGATCTTGGGGCCGGGAAGCATGCGTATCCATGATCCGCTGGGAACCCTCCGGGCCCGCCCACACGGAACCGGCGGGGCAGGCGGAACCGGGCGTATCCGTGATCTGCGGCTCAACGCGGGGCGGATGTCGGCAGCGCGCGACGGCAGTGCGAGAATAGGCGCGCTGTGATCGACGTACCCGCTTCCCAGGCCCTTTTCGACCGCGCCTCGGCCATCGTGCCCGGCGGGGTCAACTCCCCCGTTCGCGCCTTCCGGGCGGTCGGCGGGACTCCGCGCTTCATGGTCGAGGGCCGGGGGCCGTGGCTCACCGACGCCGACGGCAACCGTTATGTCGACCTCGTCTGCTCGTGGGGTCCGCTGATCCACGGGCACGCCCAGCCCGACGTGATCGCCGCGGTGCAGGCCGCCGCCGCGCGAGGGACGAGCTTCGGCACCCCGACCCCGGGTGAGGTCGAGCTGGCCGAGGAGCTGGTCGGGCGTACGGCGGTCGAGCAGATCCGGCTGGTCAACTCGGGCACCGAGGCGACGATGTCGGCGATCCGGCTGGCCCGTGGGTTCACCGGGCGTACGAAGATCGTGAAGTTCGCCGGGTGCTATCACGGCCACGTCGACGCGCTGCTGGCCGCGGCCGGCTCCGGCGTCGCGACCCTGGCGCACACCGGGAAGACCGGCGACGCCGCGGTTCCGGACTCGCCCGGTGTGACCGGCGCGTCGGCCGCCGAGACGATCGTGCTGCCCTACAACGACCTCCCCGCCGTCGAGGCCGCCTTCGCGGCGCACGGCGACGAGATCGCCGCGATCATCACTGAGGCCGCCGCCGGGAACATGGGCGTGGTCGCGCCGCTGCCCGGGTTCAACCAGGGGCTGGCCGACGTCGCCCACCGATACGGCGCGCTGCTCATCGTCGACGAGGTGATGACCGGCTTCCGGGTGTCCCGGAGCGGCTGGCAGGGCCTCGATCCGGTGGACGCCGACCTCTGGACCTTCGGCAAGGTGATGGGCGGCGGGCTGCCCGCGGCCGCGTTCGGCGGGCGTACCGAGATCATGGGCCGGCTCGCCCCGGCCGGTCCGGTCTACCAGGCCGGAACCCTCTCGGGTAACCCGCTGGCCTGCGCGGCCGGGCTCACCAGCCTGCGGCTGGCGACCGACGAGGCGTACGCGAAACTCGACGCCACGGCGGCGCGGATCAGCACGCTGGCGACCGAGGCGCTGAGCCAGGCCGGCGTACCGCACACGCTGGCCACGGCTGGCAGCATGTTCTCAGTCTTCTTCACCGACACTCCAGTGGTGAACTACGACCAGGCGAAGACGCAGGACGTCGCGGCCTTCCGCGCGTTCTTCCACGCCATGCTCGACAACGGCGTCTACCTGCCGCCGAGCGCGTTCGAGGCGTGGTTCGTCTCGACGGCGATCGACGACGAGGCGTTCGAGGTGATCGGAAAAGCGCTGCCGGTCGCGGCAGCCGCGGCCGCGAGCGCACGATGACCGAGACAACGGTCGTTCACCTCCTCCGCCATGGGGAGGTGCACAACCCGACGGGCGTCCTCTACGGACGGCTGCCGGGCTTCAAGCTCAGCACGCTCGGCGAGCAGATGGCCGAGGCGGTCGCGAAGTCCCTGGCCGAACGCGACATCACGCACATCTTCAGCAGCCCGCTCGACCGCGCCGTGCAGACCGCGCAGCCGAGCGCCGCCGCCTTGGGCCTGCCGGTCGAGACCGACCTGCGCCTGATCGAGAGCGAGAACTGGTTCGAAGGCCGGTCGGTCGGCTTCAGCCCACGCGTGTGGCCCAAGCTGATCAACCCCTTCCGGCCCAGCTGGGGCGAGCCGTACAAGCACATCGCCCAGCGCATGCGCGACGCGCTGCACGACATCCGCGACGCGGCCCGCGGGCACGAAGCCCTGGCCGTCTCGCATCAACTGCCGATCTGGGAGCTGCGGCTCTTCCTGACCGGGCGCCGGCTCTGGCACGATCCGCGCAACCGCCAGTGCGCCCTGGCCAGCCTCACCTCCTTCCGCTACGAGGGCACCAGCCTGGTCGGCATCGACTATTCCGAGCCCGCGGCGCATCTCGGGCCCGGCAAGGGATTGGGGGCCTGATGGGTCTCACGCGCAGGTCCGCGGTGCTCGGCGTGCTCGCCGCGGTCACCCTCGCCGCCTGCTCCGACAATCAAGATCAGAAGGGTACGCAGAGCGGCCTGATCGAGGCTGCCAAGCGGAAGAAGGCCCCTACCGTCACGGGCGACCTCCTCGAGGGCGGCAGGTTCGACCTGTCCGCGTACCAGGGGAAGGTCGTCGTGGTGAACTTCTGGGCGAGCTGGTGCGCGCCCTGCCGAGCCGAGGCGACCGATCTCGAAGAGGTCTGGCAGTCCGCCAAGGCCTCCGGCGTGCAGTTCGTCGGGATCAACATCCGCGACGAGAAGGACAAGGCGATCGCCTTCCACTCCGGGCGCGCCACCTATCCGAGCATCTTCGACCCGGCCGGCAAGATCGCGCTGGGCTTCTCCGACGTCCCCCCGTCGGCGATCCCGTCCACCCTGGTCATCGACCAGCAGGGCCGGATCGCTTCGATCACGCGCCGAGACATTCGCGCGGCCGACCTGCGGGAGGTTGTCGAGGCGGTGGTGGCCGAGAAGGACTCCCCGAATGGGTAGCGCCTTCGAGAATATGGCGACCAGCGGGCCGCTCGCGGTGGCGCTGCTCTTCGCGGCGGTCGCCGGGCTGGTCAGCTTCCTGTCGCCCTGTGTGCTGCCGCTCGTGCCGGGCTACCTCTCTTATGTGACCGGCCTGGTCGGGGCGGACCTGTCCGCCGCACTCGGTGAGCGGGAAGGCCCGCGGCGGCGTGGTCGCGTACTGGCCGGGACGGCGCTTTTCACGGCCGGGTTCGGCGTCGTCTTCATCACGACGACCGTGCTCGCCGCCCGCTTCGGCGGGAAGCTGATCAGCAACGCCCGCACGCTGGAGATCGTCGCCGGGGTGCTCATCATCCTCTTCGGCGTCGCGATGCTCGGCTGGATTCCCGGCCTGCAACGCGAGGTACGCATCCACCGGCTGCCGCAGGCGGGACTGTGGGGCGCACCCGTCTTCGGCGCGGTCTTCGCCTTGAGCTGGATTCCCTGCATCGGGCCGACGCTCGGCGCGGTCATGTTGCTCGGCACGTCGAGCGGGCAGCCCGTCCGCGCCGCCGCCCTGGCCACGGCGTACTGCCTCGGGATCGGGGTGCCGTTCCTCGCCCTCGGCCTCGGCATGCGGCGGCTGGCCGGGGTGGTCAAGGCGATCCGCCGCAACTCCCACTGGGTCACCCGGATCGGCGGCGCCCTGCTCGTGCTCGTCGGCATCGCCCTGGTCACCGGGGCCTGGGGCGAGTTCATCATCTGGCTGCGTGCCACCGTCGGACCAGGATCGGTGAGCCTGTGAAAGCGATCCTCGGCTTCGTCGTCGCCAAGCTTCGAGGCGCCTGGCGGCAGCTCACCTCCATGCGTACGGCGCTGGTGCTGCTCTTCCTGCTGGCGGTCGCCTCGATCCCCGGCTCGATCCTGCCGCAGCAGGGCGTCAACCCGGAGAAGATCAACGAGTACTTCGTCAAGCATCCGGACCTCGCTCCGGTCATCGACAAGCTCGGCGGCTTCGACGTCTTCCGGGCTCCGTGGTTCGCCGCGATCTACCTGCTGCTGTTCACCTCGCTCATCGGCTGCATCCTGCCACGTACGCGGGACCACGCGCGGGCGCTGCTTCGTCGCGTACCAGATGCTCCGAAGCGGCTGACCCGCCTGCCGGAACATCACCGCGGCCGGACCGAGCGCGGGGCCAAGGAACTGGCCGCGGCCCTGCGCGGGTGGCGGACGGTGACCCGCGAGCACCCCGACGGGACGGTGACCATCGCGGCGGAGAAGGGCTTCCTCAAGGAGACCGGCAACCTCGTCTTCCACACCGCGCTGATCGGGGTCTTGATCGGCGTGGCGCTCGGCTCGATGCAGGGCTGGCACGCCAACCGGCTTCTGGTGCAGGGCCCGGAGCAGGCCTTCTGCACCACCCCGCAGCAGTTCGACGAGTACGTGCCGGGCACCGGGGTGAACCCGTCCGACCTGCCGAAGTACTGCCTGGAGCTGACCGGCTTCCAGGCTTCCTACCTGGACAACGGGCAGGCCAAGTCGTTCGGCGCGACCGTCGCGGTGACCGGCGAGAAGACCGAGACCGCCGAGTTCTCGGTCAACCACCCGCTGCGCCTCGGCGACGCCAACGTCTACCTGCTCGGCCACGGGTACGCCGTGGTCCTGCGCTACACCGACACGAACGGCCGCAGCCAGACCGCGGTCGTGCCGTTCCTCCCGACCGACCAGCAGACGCTGACCAGCGAGGGCGTGGCGACCTTCCCGGACGCCAACGCCGACCCGACCACGGGCAAGCCCGATCGGACCAAGCAGGTCGCGTTCTCCGGGCTCTACGTGCCGACCGCGCCGGAGTCCGGCATGGTCACCCGGTCGATCTTCCCAGAGGAGCGCAACCAGCGCCTGGTGCTGACCTTCTACCAGGGTGATCTCGGCATCGACCAGGGCGTCCCGAGTTCGGTCTACCGGCTCAACCAGAAACAGGTCGCCAACGGCAAGCTGAAGCAGATCGGCGACGGCAAGTCGCTGGAGGTCAACGGGAGCTGGACCCTGGACGACGGCTCGAAGCTGGAGTTCCTCGGTACGCGCCCGTTCGTGACCGTGTCGTTGCGACACGACCCGGGCGAGCCGGTGGTGCTGGTCAGCATCCTGCTCGTGCTCGCCGGACTGATGCTCTCGCTGGGCGGCAAGCGCCGGCGGGTCTGGGTCCGGCTCACCCCGTCCGACGACGGGACCAACCTGCTGGAGATCGGCGGCCTGCCGCGCTCCGAGTACCCAGGCTTCGCCGCCGAGTTCGCCGCGGTCGTCGCCAAGCTGGACCTCACCGAGATGGGAGACGACACCCGTGAGCCTGTCGACGCTCTCCGATAACCTGCTCGTCTTCGCGATCCTGGGCTACCTGGTCGCGATGATCCTCCACGCCTCCGAGTACTCCCTGGCGGGCAAGCGGCGAGCCGCTGCTGCCGCGCCGGCGGAGGAGCGGGTGCTGGTCGGCGCGGGCGGCCCCCCGGTCTCCACGGAGTCGCCGGTCGCCCCGGCGCCGCCGTCGGCACCGGCCGACCCCGAATCGGCTGACCCGGCCGGACCCGACCTCGGTACGCGACTCGGCGGCTGGGCGGTCTACGCTACCGGGCTCGCCGTCCTGCTGCACCTGGGCGCGGCCGCGACCCGGGGTCTGGCCGCCGGCCGGATGCCCTGGGGCAACATGTACGAATTCGTGCTCGCGGTGACCCTGGTCGGCGGGATCGCCTGGCTGGCCGTCATGGTGCGGATGCCGAAGCTGCGCCTGCTGGGCCTGCCCCTGACCGTCGTCCAGATCCTGCTGCTCGGCTTCGCCGGGCTCGTGCTCTACACGCAGATCAGCCCGCTGGTCCCGGCGCTTCAGTCGTACTGGTTCGTCATCCACGTGACCTCGGTCGTCACCGCGTCGGGTCTGCTGCTCGTCGGCTTCGTCCCGGCCGCGATGTTCCTGGTCCGCGACGGCTACGACAAGGGCCGCGTCCGGTTCCCGTACACCCTGGGCGCTCGGCTGCCCCGGGCGGAGGCGCTCGAACGGCTCACCTTCGGGCTGCACGCGTTCGCGTTCCCGCTGTTCACCTTCGGGGTGGCCGCCGGTGCGGTCTGGGCCGAGGCCGCCTGGGGCCGCTACTGGGGCTGGGACCCGAAGGAGACCTGGGCCTTCATCTCCTGGGTGGTCTACGCGGGCTACCTGCACGCCCGCAGTACGCCCAGCGTCAACCGCCGGGTCGTGATGTGGATCGCCGTCCTCGGCTTCCTCACCATGCTGATGAACCTGTTCGGCGTGAACTTCTTCTTCACCGGTCTGCACAGCTACGCCGGCGTGGAGTAAGCCACTGAGGCTTCGCCCTCCGGCCCGACGCTTCGAGCACTGGATCAGGGTTCCAGGTCGAATCTTGACTCAAGATTCGACACAGAACCCTGATCCAGCGGCGTTTTGGGCTCAGTCGGCTGAGCTGAACAGGGCACCGAGGCGCTCGGCGATCTCGGGGACCTCCATCCCGCCCTTGGCGACGTCCATGACCAGCTCGAAGGCCGGATCGTCGTCGCCGGTGAAGGCCATCCCGTTGAGCCGGAGGAAGGCTTCGGCGGCGGCCCAGCCCATGCGTTTGTTGCCGTCGACGTACGGGTGGTTGCTGACCAGCGAGTGCAGTAGCGCGGCCGCCTTGCCCAGCAGCGTCGGGTACGCCTCGACGCCGAAGACCTCCGTACGAGGCCGGAAGACGGCCGACGCCAGGAGCCCGGGATCGCGGAGGACGGCGTGCACGCCGATGATGTGCCGAGCGCCCCCGGCCACCTGCTCGACGGTCAGGTAGACGACCACCATCAGGCGGTGCCCAGCCGGTGCAGCAGGTCGGCACGCTCGGCGGCGATGGTCCGGAAGACGTCGTCGGCGCGCTCGTCCGCTCGACGGGCCAGCCATTCGTCGATCGCGGTGACGACGGCCTGGTTGACCGAGATCCCGACGGACTCGGCCTCGTCGCGCAGGGTCGCGCCCAGCTCGTCGGGTACGCGTACTGTCATGGTGGCCATGCACAGAATGATAGCAAGATCTGCCATCACTCGATGCTGTCAGTGTGGGTGACCGTCACCGGGGCTGTCACCGCCGAGTTGCTCGGGTTGTGACGTTGCGCTGGCTGCCTCGAATCGCCCTGGTCGCTGTCCTGATCGCCACCTCAGGCTGGACCGCGTTCAACGACGACCCGGCGGCCCGCCTGCCGCTCTGCCGGCCGGGGCAACCGGCGCCGGACAGCCCGCCGACCGAGCCGCCCAGCCTGACACGCGACGCCTGCCGAGCTCGGCCCACCAGCGTCCAGCACGTACGCGCGACGCCCCTGCCGGCCGGTCTCCGGAGCCCGGGTTCGTACAGCCACCTCGGGGCGACCAGCGCCGGCCCCTGGTCCGGCGTGCTGGGCCGGATCGGCGTACGTGACCCGGCGGTTCGCAAAGACACGCTGGACTTCACCGCCGCCCGGTTCATGGCTCGCCGGGACGCCGGGGACGGGCACACCACCTGGCTGGAGGCGGGCTGGGCGGAGACCGGCTGGAGCGGCGGCGGCCGTCAGCGGATCTACACCTACGACACGAACCGCAACTCGTGGACGTTCTTCGAGGACTACAAGATTCACAGCGGTGACCAGATCTGGATCTACCTGGAGTCGGGACCGGACTCCGGCCAGCTCGCCAACGAGTGGCGGGCCTGGCTGTGGTGGGGCGACAAGTGGCACCTGCTCGCCTCGCAGCGCCTGCCGTTGACCTCGTCGGCGCAGGTCGAGCAGTACGTGGAGGTCTACGCCGACGCCAAGCCGGGGAGCCTCTCGGGCGAGCCGCCAGAAGTGCAGTCAGCCCTGGCGAGCTATTCGGTGCCGCCGATCGCCTTCGACAACGTGCAGGTCAAGTCGGCTCCCGGTGGGCAGGCCCAGTTCTGGCGAGCCGACAGCGTGCCGTCCACCACGGGCGACGGGTCGGCCGGGTACTGCGTCGACTGGGCGACACGGTTCGACACGTGGTCGGCGGGCGACTGCGGCTAGCCGTGGACGTGGTGGCAGGATTGCGCCATGGCCGCACCGCGCTTCCCCTTCACCGACCTGCGCGAGTTCCTCGCTGCTCTGGAGAAGGCCGGGGAGTTGCACCGGGTGACCGTCCCGGTGGACCCCACCCTGGAGATCAGCGAAATCGTCACCCGCACCGTCCGGGCCAAGGGTCCGGCGCTCCTCTTCGAACGCCCTACGCGCGGTGACATGCCGGTCGCGATCAACCTCTTCGGCAGCGACCGCCGGATGGCGATGGCCCTCGGCGTCACCGACTTCGACGAGATCGGCGCCCGGATCGGCGAGCTGGCCAAACCCGAGCTGCCGCAGGGCTTCTCCGGGATCATGGACGGTCTCGGCAAGGTGATGCAGCTCAAGAGCCTGCCGCCGAAGAAGGTCAAGTCGGCGCCGTGCCAGGAGGTCGTCCTCAAGGGACCGGACGTGGACCTGAACCTGCTGCCGGGCCTGGTCACCTGGCCCGACGACGGCGGGATCTTCCACAATTACGGGCTCACCCACACCAAGCACCCGGAGACCGGCAAGCGCAACCTCGGCCTCTATCGACTGCAGCAGCATTCCCGCAACACGCTCGGCATGCATTGGCAGATCCACAAGGACTCGACCGCACATCACGCCGTCGCCGAGCGGCTCGGTCAGCGCCTGCCGGTGGCCATCGCGATCGGCTGCGACCCGATCGTCTCGTACGCCGCCACCGCCCCGCTTCCGTCCGACATCGACGAATACCTGTTCGCAGGCTTCCTCCGGGGTGAACGGGTCGAGCTGGTCGACTGCCTGACCGTGCCGTTGCAGGTTCCCGCCCAGGCCCAGATCGTCCTGGAGGGCTACGTCGAGCCGGGCGAGCGCCACGCCGAAGGGCCGTTCGGCGACCACACCGGTTTCTACACCCCGGTCGAGCAGTTCCCGGTGCTGCACGTCGAAGCCATGACGATGCGCCGCGATCCGGTCTACCACTCGATCATCACGAGCAAGCCGCCGCAGGAGGACGGGCCGATCGGCCGCGCCACCGAGCGCATCTTCCTGCCGCTCATCAAGATCCTGGTGCCGGACATCGTGGACTACCACATGCCGGAGCCGGGCGTCTTCCACAACTGCCTGGTCGTGGCCATCAACAAGCGCTTTCCCAAGCACGCGCAGAAGGTGATGAACGCGATCTGGGGCGCGCACCTGCTGTCGCTGACGAAGCTGATCGTGGTGGTCGACGACGACTGCGATCCCCGAGACCTCAACGAGGTGGCGTTCCGCGCCTTCGGCAATGTCGACTACGCGCATGACCTCGTCGTCACGCAAGGCCCGGTGGATCACCTCGATCACGCCTCGTACCAGCAGTTCTGGGGCGGCAAGGCCGGCGTCGACGCCACCCGCAAACTGCCGAGCGAGGGCTACCACCGCGGCTGGCCGGCCGAGGCGGTCATGTCGCCGGAAGTCGTCGACAAGGTCACCAAGCGCTGGAAGGAGTACGGCCTGTGAAGGCGTTCCTGCGGCTCGTCGCGATCGAGCACTCCGTCTTCGCCCTGCCCTTCGCGTACCTGTCGGCGCTCACCGCGATGAGCCGGTTCGACCAGTTCAGCTGGCTGACCCTGGTGCTCATCACGATCGCGATGGTCGGCGCGCGTACCTTCGCCATGGCGGCCAACCGGATCATCGACCGGCACATCGACGCGCGCAATCCGCGTACCGCCCAGCGTGAGCTGGTGACCGGGGCGGTGAGCGTCCGCAACGCCTGGACCGGCGCGATCGTCGCGCTGATCGTCTTCCTCGGCGCGGCCGCCGCGCTCAACCCCCTATGCCTGGTCCTGTCGCCGCTCGCGGTGATCCCGCTCGTCCTCTACCCGTACGCCAAGCGCTTCACCGATTGGCCGCACGCCGTGCTGGCGATCGCCCAGGCGGTCGGACCGGTCGGCGGCTGGCTCGCCGTGACGGGCACCTTCGCGGGCAGCGGCCCGGCCTGGCTGCTCGGCGCGGCGGTCGGCCTCTGGATCGGCGGCTTCGACCTCATCTACGCCTGCCAGGACGCGGAGGTCGACCGGCAGATCGGCGTACGCAGTGTGCCGGCCCGCTATGGAGTGGCCGCCGCGCTCCGGATCTCCACGGCGACCCACCTGGTGACGTTCGCGCTCTTCGTGATCTTCGGCTTCTGGGTCGGCTTCGGCTGGCCCTGGTGGGTCGGGCTCGCCCTGACCGCGATCGCGTTCGCGTACCAGCACGTCATCGTGACGCCGACGGATCTGTCCAAGGTGAACCGGGCGTTCTTCACGTCCAACGGCTTCGTCGGGATCGCGCTCTTCGCGTTCGCCGTCGTCGCCCTGCTCTGACGCGACGCCTTCCCTTCTGGCGCCGGATCAGGGTTCCAGGTCGAATCTTGGGCCAAGATTCGACCTGGAACCCTGATCCGGTCGGAACGCGAGGAGCGCGCCGTCAGCGGGCGCCCAGCTCGCCGGTCCACCGGGTGAGCAGCGTGTGCTTGACGCCCGCGGCGTCGAGCACCTTGCCCGCCACGAAGTCGATGAGCTGCTGAGCCGTGGCGTCCGCGCCAGAACCGTAGAACCCCGGGCTGGCCGGGAGGACGACGGCCCCGGCGTCGATCAGCTCGACCAGATGCAGCAGATGCGAACGGGTCACCGGGGTCTCCCGCGGCACGATCACCACGCGGCGGCGCTCCTTGAGGTTCACCTCGGCCGCGCGTTGGAGCAGATCCTTCGACAGGCCCAGGGCGATCCCCGCGCAGGCCGCCGTCGAGGCGGGGACGACGATCATGCCGCGGGCCGGATAGGAGCCGCTGCTCGGGCCGGCCGCGAGATCACCGGCCGGCCAGTACCGGACGTCCACATCGTCGAGCGGGACACCCAGCCAGTCACCGAGATCGGCCGCCCAGTGCGCGTCGCGGAAGGACCGGCCGGTCTCGTCGAGCAGGGTCAACCGGGCAGCCCGGGAGACCACGAGATCCACTGGTTCACCGGCGTCGATGAGGCCGCGCAGAACGGCGGCGGCGTAGGGCGTACCCGACGCGCCGGACACCCCCACGATCCACGGTTCTCGCCGCACGATTCCAGCCTAACGACCGTTGACCTGGTTCTGCGCCCGGCCTAGCGTCAAGGTCATGTTCGTGGTGGAGACCAGCGTCGATGTGGGCCGCCCGATCGAGGAGGTCTTCGCGCTCGTCTCCGATCCCCGCAACGATATCCGCTGGTGGCGGGGCGTACGCGAGGTGAAGCTGCTCGGCGGGGACGGCGGCGTCGGCACCGAGTACGAACAACGCGGCCGCCTGCTGGGCCTGCCTTTCTACAACCGCTTCACCGTCGACGAGCACCAGCCGCCGCGCCGGATCGTGCTGCGAACCACCAAGTCGCTGACCCCGTTCACCGCGGTGTACGAGTTCACGCCGTCCGGGTCGGACGGGACGCGGTTCGCGATGCGGGCCGAGGTCGCCGGGGCGGGCCACTTCAAGTTCTTCGGGCCGCTCTTCCGGCCGCTGCTGAAGGCGGTCGCGCGGTACTACTTCGGCCAGCTGCCGAAGGCGTTCTAGATCGCGTACTCGCCGTATTTCTCGGTGTAGCGGTGGGCGTACATCCGCTCGTGGAACTTCACGAATCGCTCGATGACCGTGCTCACCCGGCGGTCGCCGAGCCGCTCGTCCAGCGTCGACAGCCCGGCGGTCAGCCGCCCGTAATGCTGCGTGTACAGATCGGTGAGATATCCCAGGCTTTCGCCGAATGCCCGGAGCGCGCCGTCGGCGTCGACCGCCCGGCGCGCGTGCCAGAGCGCCACGTTGACCTCTTCGTTGACGATGTCCTTGTGCAGCCGGGTCAGCGCCGCCTCCGTCTGCGCCTCCTCGACCAGCAACGCGAGTGCGTCGCCGGCCATCGTCTTACGTCGCTCCACTGCGCGCCGGGTCAGCCGGTGCACCAACGCCGCCTGTTGCACGCCGGCCATCCGGAGCAGGCGCGAGCCGACGTCGTTCTGCAGGCGTACCAACAGGGCCGCGTCGAACAGGACGTCCGTCAGCAGCCCGTCGGAGACCACCGTGGGCAACGCGCCGTCCACCCGTACGGCCTCCGCTAGGGCTCCGATGCCGTACGCGAGAGTCGGCGCGACCAGGATCGAGTGAGCGCCGAGCGCCGCCAGCTCCATCCGGGCCAGATTCGGGGCGCGCAGCGTCCGATCGACCGCCCGATAACGGTTCATGAGCCCGTCGCGGACCAGTTCGCCGACCGGACTGGCGTCCATCGCGTCGGCGACGTCCCGGCAGGTCTCCAGGTCGGCCACGAGCGCGCCCCAGAGCCCGAACTCGACCTCGCCCGGCACGTTCAGCACTTCGTCCGCACGGTCTCCGGCCCCTTCGGGCACCGGCTCGGCGGACGGCGCTTCGGACGGAGTGGCACCGCCGGACCGGTGGCGGGCGTATTCCTCGGCGATCCCCGCGTGCTTCACTGCGGCCAGGCTGAGGTCGAAGGCGGAGGCCCGGCGCGCGATGCGGTGCGGGTGCCCGCTGAGCAGCAGTACGCCGGGCGTACTGCGGCCCGAGGAGAGCACTTGGATCATGGCGCGGTTGACGGCGGTGACCAGTTCCAGCCGTTCTCGCCCGGAATCGGAGAGCGCGGGCGCACCGAGCCCCATCGCGACGTTGTCGGCGATCGTCTCGAAATACTGGTAGGCGTTCATCAGCGCGAGCTTGCGCTCGACGACCGGCCAGCCGTCGGCGTCGACGAGGCCGCCGACCAGGGTCACGTTCATCGTGACGAGCTGCGTCAGACCGGTGACCTGAAGATATTCGTGCCGGCGCGGATTGCTCGGCGAGAAGGCCCAGAGCGTGAACTCGCGGTACGCGCTTTTCGGCAGATGCCGGCGGACCGCGTCGATGATCGCGTCGCAGGTGGCCTCTTGAAGTTGGGCGGCTCGACGGTTCGCGGGCATGGCGCGACCTTCACCACCCGTTCTCGTCTGATTGGGTTTCGTCCGCGACAGCCTACGACTCCGTAAGCCGCCACAGGGACCCGGGCCGACGAGGGTGCCCGCTCGCGGTGTCAGCCTCGATCGACTGTGCACCAAGCGACCAGGCACCCTCGCCACAGTGGACTTTCCACTATGGAAACCCTGGGCCACACCCCGATCAGTAGGACGGACGCCGTTCGTAGGTGTCCGCTGGGTGGCCGCCGGCACCCGCCGTCCCGGCGGCCTCGGCGAACTCGCCCTCGCCTTCGAGGAGGGCGCGCACCTCAGACTCCCGGAACCTGCGGTGACCACCCGGAGTCCGGATGCTGCCGATCCGCCCGGCGGCGGCCCAGCGCGTCACCGTCTTCGGGTCCACCCGGAACAACGCCGCCACCTCACCCGGTGTCAGCAGGCGATCTCCCGTGTCCAACACCCACCTCCTAGCGTCAACGGAGCCTCCATGGATCCAGCCCGATGGACTCGGCCCCGTGTGGACGTAAGTCCATTAGAGCACCGTCAGAGATAGTTATCCCTGAAACTGCGGATTCGTCAGATTCGCCGCAATTGTCTTGTACTATTTGCGAACCTCATTCGTATATTGCCGCATGCCAGGCTAGTTCGGTGGGAGTTACGCAGGAATCGTCACCATGGTCACAAGGTGGATAGGGTGGCGAGATGGAGCAGCTAGACCGTTGTTGTGACAGCGACCGCGCGTGGGTGACAGACGCGATCGGCAAGGTCGCGGCCGACGCGAACAGGTCCGCCGACACGCATCTGCTGCCCTTCCCGCTCCCGCCGACATGGGGCGTGGACCTCTACTTGAAAGACGAATCGGTGCACCCGACGGGGTCGCTCAAACACCGGCTCGCTCGGTCGCTTTTCCTCTACGCCCTCTGCAACGGCTGGATCCGCCCGGACACCACCATCGTCGAAGCCTCCTCCGGCTCGACGGCGGTGAGCGAGGCGTACTTCGCGCGGATGCTCGGTCTGCCGTTCGTCGCGGTGATGCCCTCCTCGACCAGCAAGGAGAAGATCTCGCTGATCGAGTTCCAGGGCGGGCAGTGCCACCTCGTAGACGACCCGGCGCAGGTGGTGACCGAAGCGCGCCGGCTGGCCGAGGCCCGCGACGGTCACTACATGGACCAGTTCACCTACGCCGAGCGCGCCACCGACTGGCGCGGCAACAACAACATCGCCGAGTCGATCTACCAGCAGATGGAGCGAGAAGCCCATCCCGTACCGGCCTGGGTCGTCGTCGGAGCCGGCACGGGCGGCACCTCTGCCACGATCGGCCGGTACGTCCGCTATCAGCAGCACTGCACCAAGGTCTGCGTCGTCGATCCGGAGAACTCGGCCTTCTACCCCGCGTGGAAACAGTCCGACTGGACGACCACGACCGGGCGAGGCTCCCGTATCGAAGGCATCGGCCGCCCCCGAGTCGAGCCGTCGTTCCAGCCGTCGGTCGTCGACCGGATGATCGCCGTGCCGGACGCCGCGTCGCTCGCGGCCATGCGCGTCGGCGCCGAACTGCTCGGCCGTCGCGTCGGCGGTTCCACCGGGACCAACCTGTGGGGCGCGTTCAGCCTGATCGCCGGCATGATGGCGGCCGGCGAACGCGGCTCGGTCGTCACGTTGCTCTGCGACGGCGGCGAACGCTACGTCAACACCTACTACTCCGACCCATGGGTACGCGAAGCCGGCCTCGACCTGGCTCCTCATGAGGCGGCGATCCGGGAGTTCCTGCGTACCGGGGTGTGGGTCAGCGCCTCGGCAACCGCTGACCCGCCGACAGCCTGATCACTTTCGGGGCAGGTTGCTCACCGACTGCACGGTGACGTTCTTGTCCTTGGTCAGCACGTCGACGGCGTACTGGTAGTAGCTGTCGAGGACCGAGCCGGAGACCCAGTAGCCGGTCGTTCCGGACTTGATCTGCGGCACCGGTCCCGAGGCGGCGACCGACCAGGAGACGGTCTTTCCGGGGGCGCAGTCCACGGTCGCGGTGAACGCCACCGGCGTACTGGTGAGCAGGCGCCCGGTCAGGCTGACCCGAGACGCGCCACCGCATACCACCCGGCCCATGACGATCAGTTTCGTGACCTTCCGGGACGGCCCCGGCTTCAGGTACCGGACCGAGGTGACCGTGACGGTGGCCGTCGCCGGAGCCGGCGGGCTCGCCACGTTGATCAGGACCCGGCCCTTGGCCGACGTGCCGCAGGAACCGGCGAACGTCGCGTCGAGGCCGGTCAGCGTCGTGCCGTCGGCGGCCCAGATCAGCGACGTGATCGTGAAGGTATGCGTCTCGGACGAACACGTGCCCTTGCCGGACCAGCCCAGCGCCGACCCGTCGCCGGTGGCGAACGTGCCGGGTTCCAGCACCCGCCCGGACGGCGCCGTGAACGTGACCTGCCCCGAGGACGTCGAATCGGCCGCGGACACGGTCAGTGCTTCCGGCGTACCAGTGAAGGAGAAGGAGGCGTCGGCGCTGCGCCAGAGCCGGGACGTCGAGCCTTTGCCCCCCGCGGTCTGCCAGCCGAAGGCGTGCCCGGCACCGGCCGCCGCCTCGATGACGGTGCCCACCGGCGCGGCGGCGGCGAGGCCTTGACCCGCGCCGACCTGACCGGCCGCCGCGGTGTAGCCGGAGGCGGTCTGCGCGCCGCTCAGCCAGACGGACTCGGCGGACGAATGATCGACACCGGTCGCGACCAGCGTCACCACAAGGGCGCCCGCGAGCGCGGACGTACGCAGGATCGGGAATGGGAGTCGCACGCGGTCACGGTACGGAAACCGAAGACGCCGACGAATCGGCCAAGCAGCCAGCGTTCCCGCTAAAAGCCGACAGCAGGACACCCGGCGGGCGCCCTGCTGTCGTCGTCGATCCGGGTCAGTCCTCCTGGACCACGTTCGTGGCGATGGTCGAGCCGAACAGCTTCGGCAGCGTCGCCGACCACGCCTCGCGCAGCTCGTCGAGCGGCAGCGTGAACTGGTCGGCCACCTCCAGGGCCGCACCCTCGCCGGTCACCGCGCCCAGCCGAGTCATCGGGATCTGCCGCTCCTCGCAGAGCGCGACGAACGCCATCTCGTGGCCCGGCGGCACCGCGACGAGCGCCCGGCCGGTGGACTCGGAGAAGAGGAAGACGAACGGCTGCGAGCCGGTCGCCCACTCGCCGGGCAGCTCGACCGTGGCACCGAAGCCCTTGCGCAGGCACGACTCCGCCAGCGCCTGGGCGAGCCCGCCATCGGAGAGATCGTGCGCGGTGCGGATCAGCCCGTTCTCGGCCGCCTGCCCGATCGCGTCACCCAGGCGGCGCTCACCGGCCAGGTCCACCTGCGGCGGCGTACCGCCGAGGTGTTGGTGCTCGACCCAGGCCCACTCGGAACCGGACAGCTCGTTGCGCGTCTCACCCAGCACGAACAGCACGTCACCGGCGTGGCTGAAGCCCATCGGCACCCGCTGCGTGACGTCCTGATGCACCCCGAGTACGCCCACGATCGGCGTCGGGTGGATCGCGGCCGCCCCGGTCTGGTTGTAGAAGCTGACGTTGCCGCCGGTCACCGGGATGCCGAGTTCGAGGCAGCCATCGGCGAGGCCGCGTACCGCCTCGGCGAACTGCCACATGACCGCCGGGTCCTCGGGCGAGCCGAAGTTCAGGCAGTTCGTCACCGCGACCGGGTCGGCCCCGGTGACCGCCACATTCCGGTACGCCTCCGCCAGCGCCAGCTGCGCGCCCGCGTACGGGTCGAGCCGGGCGTAACGGGAGTTGCCGTCGAGCGAGATCGCCACACCGAGACCGGTGCTCTCGTCGAGCCGGATCAGGCCGGCGTCCTCCGGCTGGGCGAGCACGGTGTTGCCGAGCACGTAGCGGTCGTACTGCTCGGTCACCCAGCTCTTATCGCAGAGGTTCGGCGACGCGACCATCCGCAGCACGGTGGCGCGCAGGTCGTCGCCGGTGGCCGGCTTCGGCAGCGTCTCGGCCCGGTCGGCCTGCAGCAACGGCAGGTCGTTCGGCTCCTTCAGCGGCCGGGCGTACACCGGTCCGTCGTCCACGAGGCTGCCCGGCGGGACGTCCACGACGGTCTCGCCGCGCCAGGTGATGCGCAGCCGACCGGCGGCCTCACCCGGCTCCGGCGCGGTGACGACGCCGATCGGGGTGGCCAGGACGCCCCACAGCTGGGCGATGCCGAGGACCGCGTTGAGCTTGGCCGGCTCGACGACCAGCAGCATGCGCTCCTGCGACTCGCTGGCGAGGATCTCGTGCGGGGTCATCGACGGCTCCCGCAGCGGCACGGTCTCCAGCTGGATGTCCATGCCGGTGCCGGCCGAGGCGCTGGTCTCGGTGAGGGCGCAGGTGAGGCCGGCACCGCCGAGGTCCTGCACGCCGACGATGAGGTCGGAGTTGTACAGCTCCAGGCAGCTCTCGATGAGCAGCTTCTCCGTGAACGGGTCGCCCACCTGGACGGACGGCCGACGCTGCTCGGAGCCCTCGTCGAAGGTGGCGCTCGCCAGCACGGAGACGCCGCCGATGCCGTCGCGGCCGGTCTTCGCGCCCATCAGGACGACGATGTTGCCGGGGCCGTCGGCCTCCTTGCGCTGGAGCCGGTCGGCCGGCAGCACGCCCACGCAGAGCGCGTTGACCAGCGGGTTGCCCTGGTAGGACGGGTCGAACACGACCTCGCCGCCGATGTTCGGCAGGCCCAGGCAGTTGCCGTAGCCACCGACGCCCGCGACGACGCCGGGCAGCACCCGGGCGGTGTCGGGGTGGTCGGCCGCGCCGAACCGCAGCGGGTCCATGACCGCGAGCGGCCGGGCGCCCATCGCGAGGATGTCCCGGACGATGCCGCCGACACCGGTCGCCGCGCCCTGGTAGGGCTCCACGTAGGACGGGTGGTTGTGCGACTCGACCTTGAAGGTGACGGCGAGCTTGTCGGTGATCGCGATGACGCCCGCGTTCTCCCCGATGCCCGCCAGCATCCGATCGCTGGCCGGCTTCTTCTCGACGAACTGCTTCAGGTGGATCTTGCTCGACTTGTAGGAGCAGTGCTCACTCCACATGATCGAGTACATCGCCAGCTCCGACTGCGTCGGGCGCCGCCCGAGGATCTGCCGGATCCGCTGGTACTCGTCCTGCTGGAGGCCCAGCTCGGCGTACGGCTGCTCCTCGTCCGGGGTCTGGACGGCGTGGCCGACGGTGTCGAAGTCCAACTCGACGGAGGTCACGCCTCCACCTCCTCATCGGTCTCCGGCGCGTGGTCCACGCCGGGAACGGCGGCCGGGGCGTACGCCGCGGGCACGGTCGCGGCCGCGTACGCCTTGAGCACCGAGGTGAAGAAGCCGAGTCCGTCGGTGGAGGGACCGGTCAGCAGGTCGATCGCGTGCTCAGGGTGCGGCATGATGCCGACGACGTTGCCCGCCTCGTTGCGGACGGCGGCGATGTCGCGCATCGACCCGTTCGGGTTCTCGCCGACGTAGCGGGCGACGATCTGGCCGTTGGCCTCCAGCGAGTCCAGCAGCTCCGGGGAGCCCACGTAGCAGCCCTCGCCGTTCTTGACCGGGATGACGATCTCCTGGCTCTCGGCGAAGTCCCGGGTCCAGGCGGTCTGCGTGTTCTCGATCTTGAGCCGCTGGTCGCGGTTGCGGAAGTGCAGGTGCTGATTGCGGGTCAGCGCGCCGGGCAGCAGGTGCGCCTCGCACAGGATCTGGAAGCCGTTGCAGATGCCGAGCACGGGCAGACCGTCACCGGCCGCCTTCGTGATGGCCTCCATCACCGGGGCGAACCGGGCGATCGCGCCGCAGCGCAGGTAGTCGCCGTAAGAGAAGCCGCCCGGGAGCACCACGGCGTCGACGCCGTGCAGATCCGGGTCGGCGTGCCAGAGGCGGACGGCTTCGGCGCCGCCGAATCGCGCGGCGCGCGCCGCGTCCCCGTCATCGAGTGACCCGGGGAAGGTCACGACACCGATCTTCACTGCTCGACCCGGACCGTGTAGTCCTCGATCACCGGGTTGGCCAGCAGCTTGTCGGCGATCTCCTTGGCCCGGTCGAGGTCGGCCTCACCGGAGAAGTCGATCTCCACGCGCCGGCCGATGCGTACCGAGGCGACGTCGCTGACGCCTAGGCGGGGCAGCGCGTTGGCGACCGCCTGCCCCTGCGGGTCCAGAATTTCGGGCTTGAGCATGACGTCTACCACGACGCGAGCCACGGGGTTCTCCTTGACGTTGCCAGTCTCGTGCGGGCTGGAGCCCAGCCTACCTGCCCGGATGCCGCGACTTGACGGCGACCCGTTCGTTAACGACGGGGTTCGACCCCGCTCCCACCTCGGCGGGTGTGCTTTCCAAGGACTCAGACGAGAGAGACGACCGTGAGTGTGGCCAAGATCGCACAGATGCTCGCGCCGACGTAACGGATGACACTCAGGCGTACGCGCTTGAGGAGCCAGCGGCCGAGCAGGACGGCGGCTCCGGCGACCGTCGCGAGGGCGACGAACGCGCCGAGCCCGACGGCGACGGCGTGCCCGCCGCGGGCCACCAGCGCGGCCGTGGCCAGCTGCGACAGGTCACCCCACTCGGCGGCGAACAGCACGGTGAAGCTGGCGAGCGCCGCCCGCCAGCCCGTCCGGGGCGAGGTGATCTTCTCCGAGTACTCCGCCTCGGCCTCGGCTTCCTCCGAGTCGGCCTTCCGCGCGCCCCGGAACAGGATCACCGCTCCGATCGCGA
Organism: Hamadaea sp. NPDC051192; assembly: GCF_040682475.1. Lineage (NCBI taxonomy): Bacteria > Bacillati > Actinomycetota > Actinomycetes > Micromonosporales > Micromonosporaceae > Hamadaea > Hamadaea sp. NPDC051192. The sequence goes on along the minus strand of NZ_JBFBAZ010000057.1, from coordinate 30,825 downwards.
ACATCAGCGCCGCGAACAGCGTCACCGGCGTCTTCGGCAACCTCGCCAGCAGTGCTCCGGCCCCGGCCGCGACGGCGCACTGCACCGCGAAGGCGGCGCTCACACCGAGCCAGACCGGGAGCGGGCGATAGCGCGTACTGAGGACGAGGGTCGCGACGAACGTCTTGTCCGGCAGCTCGACCGGGACGATCAGGATGAACGCGGTCAGGAAGGCGGTGATCCACTCCACAGCGGGCCGCTCAGAGGATCGCGCCGGGGGCGTACGCCGCCGCCCGCGGGTAGCGCCGAGTGATCTCCTCCACCTGGCCGGCGATCTCCGCCACCTGGGCGCTCGCCGCCCCGACGAAGGCGGCCCGGTCCTTGACGAGGTCGTCGATCTCCGCCCGGGTCAGGCCCAGCCGCGGATCGGCCGCCAGCCGATCGAACAGGTCGTTCACCGCCTGACCCCGCTCCCGCATCGCCAGGGCGACCCCGACGGCGTGCTCCTTGATCGCTTCGTGGGCCACTTCGCGGCCGACGCCCTTGCGTACCGCCGCGACGAGGATCTTGGTGGTGGCGAGGAACGGCAGGAAGCGCTCCAGCTCGCGATCGATGACGGCCGGATACGCCCCGAACTCGTCGAGCACGGTCAGGAAGGTCTCGAACAGCCCGTCCAGCGCGAAGTACGCATCCGGCAGCGCCACCCGGCGGACGACCGAGCAGGAGACGTCGCCCTCGTTCCACTGGTCCCCGGCCAGCTCACCGACCATGGACAGGTAGCCCCGGACGATCACGGCGAGCCCGTTGATCCGCTCGCTGGACCGGGTGTTCATCTTGTGCGGCATCGCCGACGAGCCGACCTGGCCGGGCTTGAAGCCCTCGGTCGCCAGCTCCTGCCCGACCATGAGCCGGATCGTGGTGGCCAGGCTGGACGGTCCGGCCGCCGCCTGGGCCAGCGCCGACAGCACGTCGAAGTCGAGCGAGCGCGGGTAGACCTGGCCGACGCTGGTCAGCACCCGTTCGAAGCCGAGGTGCCGGGCGACGGCCTGCTCCAGCTCGGCCAGCTGGATGGCATCGCCGTCCAGCAGATCCAGCTGGTCGGCGGCGGTGCCGACCGGGCCCTTGATGCCGCGCAACGGGTAGCGGCGCAGCAGATCCTCGACCCGGTCGAACGCGATGAGCAGTTCCTGGGCCGCGCTGGCGAAGCGCTTGCCCAGCGTCGTGGCCTGCGCGGCGACGTTGTGCGACCGGCCGGTCATGACCAGCTCGTCGTAGCGGACCGCGAGCGCGCCGAGCCGGGCCAGCGCGGCCACCATCCGATCCCGGATCAGCCGCAGGGAGTCCCGGATCTGCAGCTGCTCCACGTTCTCGGTCAGGTCGCGCGAGGTCATGCCCTTGTGAATGTGCTCATACCCGGCGAGCGCGCTGAACTCCTCGATGCGGGCCTTCACGTCGTGCCGGGTCACCCGCTCCCGCTCGGCGATCGAGGCCAGGTCCACCTGGTCGAGGACCCCCTCGTACGCCTCGACGACGCCGTCCGGCACCGGGATGCCGAGATCCCGTTGGGCGCGCAGGACGGCCAGCCAGAGGCGGCGTTCCGCCCGGATCTTCTCCTCGGCCGCCCAGATCGCCGTCATCTCGGCGGAGGCGTACCGGGAGGCCAGCACGTTGGGAATCTTCGGAGCGCTCACGCGACCATCCTACGAACCCGGGATCTCGCCCCGACCGGCGATCAGCTGAGTTCCGCCCAGACGCTCTGACCGAGTCCGTCCTTCTCGACTCCCCATCGATCGGACAGCGCCTCGACGATGGTCAGCCCGCGCCCGTCGACCTCCTCTGGACCGGCGATCCGGGGAGCGGGGAGCGCGATGGTCGACCCGCCGTCGGTGACCCGCACCTCGACGGCATTGCCCCCGCCGAACTCGCGGACGCGCCAGGCGACCCGGACGACCCCGCCGGGCAGCGGTCCGGCGTGCCGGACGGCATTGCCGACCAGCTCGGCGACGACGGCCACGACGTCGGAGAGCAGTGCTGGGGGAAGTACGCCCGCCAGCTCGGCAGCGAGCCGATGACGTGCCTGCTGAGCACCCTGCGCGTGATGCGGCACCACCACGCACCAAGCCCGTTCAGCGACGGCCATCGTCACGCTCATGCCTCCCTGGACCCTCACCGGTCCCCTCGCGGCAGTCGTACCTCTGCGACCGTACCTCCCCCGTCCCGTGGACGTAAGGACACCCAACCGTTTTGTCGTTCAATAGTCTTTCGGACGAGGTAGAGACCCAACCCGACACCCGGGCGGCGCGCGGAGCCATGATCTCCACCCTGCCAGTAGCGCTCGAAGGCCATTTCGACCTCCTCCGGGCGAACGCCGATGCCCCGATCGGAGACCCGGAAGTAGACGGTCCGGCCGTCTTGACCGGCGGTCAGCGTGATCGGCTCAGCCGAACCGGAGTACTTGTCGGCGTTCGTCACCAGTTCCGTCAGCACCGTGACGATGTCCGACCGGTTGCCCAGCGCGGCGGACAACGTCGGCGGCAACGCGACCGAGAGCCGCCGACGCAGGTGAGCCGGCAGGTCGGCAGCGGCCCCGCGCAGCGCCTCGGTGAGGTCGAACGCCGCCGGATGCACCTCGAAGACGCCGCCCACGCTGCTCGTCAGGAGGCGGTCGATCAACCGGGCCAGCTCGCCCGAGCGCTGCCCGATGACCCGGATCGCCTCCATCCGCGACCGGGTGTCGAGGGCGTCCCAGTGATCGGTCAGCGTGTCGGCGTATCCCTTGATGACCGTGACCGGCGTCCGCAGCTCGTGGCTCGCCATCGCGACGAACAGGCCGCGCTCGGAGACCTCGCGCCCACCCGGAGCCGCGGCCACCTCGCCGTCGCCGAGAACCGGCAGGCCGACACGGTCGGTATAGAGGTGCGCGGCGACGGAGCCGGCGAGCCGCATGATCAGCGCCTCGTCCTCGGGATCGAGATACGGCTGGCCCGCGCCGAAGACCGCCACCAGGTTGCCGACCACCCGGCCGTCGGCCTCGGCCGAGGCGACCAGCAGCCGCCGGACGCCGAACCCGGCCAGGTGCTGGCGGGCGAGCGCCTGGATGTCGTCCACGTCGTACTCATGCACGCCCGGACCGGAGCGGACCGCCTTGGCGTGATCGGTCATGCCGTCGAAGCGGATCCCGACGAACGGCGCGAGCAGCCCCTGGGCCGCGATGACCCGGCCGTCCGCGACGGTGTACTCCGCCGCCGCCAGACCCTGCGCACCCAGTCCCGCCTGCACCGCCGTGATCAGCTCGCCGATCGCGGGCAGCCCTGGAGCACCGGAGTTGACCTTCTCCAGCATCGCGGTCAGGCCGGCGATCAGCGTACGGGAGCGGGAGTCCACTTCGTAGATCCTGCCGCTCAGGCCCTGGGAGCGCTATACCCCTAGATAGGAGCGCACCTCACCCGGCCGGTCGGTGATGATGGCGTCGACGCCGAGGCTCACCACGAGATCCACGTCCCGCAGCTCGTTCACCGTCCAGACGTAGATGTCGTTGCCCTGCGCCTTCAGGCGGCGTACCAGGTCGGGGCGGCGGCGGACCAGTTCCAGCCCCGGCCCGGCGATCCGCGCCCCGAACGGCAGCCGGCTCGGCTTCAGGCCCGGCGGGATCAGGTCCATCAACTGCACGCGCGGGAGCGCGGGAGCGAGGGCGCGCACTCGGCGTACCGCCAGGGGCGAGAAGGACATCACGGTGACCTGCACCGGCGCGTCCTCCCGGGGGCGGTCGAGGCCGTGCTTGCGCAGCAGCGCGAGCAGGCGCAGTTCGACGGCCTTGCCGTAGCGGTTGGGGTGTTTGGTCTCGACCAGGAGCCGGACCGGGCGGTCCGCGCCCCGCGCCAGCTCGATCAGGTCGTCGAGGGTGAGGATCGGCTCGCCGCCGAAGTCGACGTCGCGCAACTGCGCGAGCGACCGCTGTGACACCGGACCGCGCTGGTCGCTCGTGCGGTCCAGCGTCCGGTCGTGGATCAGGACCAGATGCCCGTCGCGGCTGAGCCGCACGTCGCACTCCAGTCCGTCGGCCCCGTCCGTCAAGGCCTTCTCGTACGCCGACCGGCTGTGTTCCGGGTACGCGGCCGAAGCCCCACGATGTGCGATGACCAAGGGGATCTGTCGCACTAGAGGACCCGGGCCGGCTGACCGTCTTCGCTGACCATCGGGCGGCCGCCGGCGGCCCAGTCGAGCATCCCGCCGTCGAGGTTGACGACGTTGTCGTAGCCCTGCTGCTGGAGGTACGCCACGACCTGGCCGGACCGGCCGCCGGAGCGGCAGACCACCACGACGTCGCCGTCGCGAGGGATCTCCTCCAGCCGGACCGGGACCTCCATCATCGGCAGGTGCACGGCGTCCGGGGCATGCCCGGCCGACCACTCGTCAGGCTCCCGGACGTCGAGCAGGTACGCACCGGCCGGCAGCTGGCCGGCGTCGATCACTGGAATCCGCACGGTCCCAGGCTAGCCGCCTAGAGCGGGTTGACCCACTTCGGATGGGCGGCCGCCCAGGTCTGCAGGTCGGCGGCCCGCAGCGCGACGAACAGGCTCGGCGCCTCGCCGCTGAGGAAGACGTAGGACACGTCGCCGACCATGTCGGGATAGCTCGGCACCTTTATCCCGGTCAGGTCGGCGGGGCCGAGCCGGTGCAGGCCGAACAGCAGGTCGGTCAGCGACCGGCCGCCGGTGTCGACGGTCAGCGTGCTGCCCACCGCCCGGAGGAGCTGGTCGAGCTTCAGCGGGTTGTACGCCAGCCCGCTGTCGCCGGCCCGCTGGAAGATCGCCTTGAGCAGCTGCTGCTGGTGGCGCTGGCGGTCGTAGTCGCCGTCGGGCAGCCCGTACCGCTGCCGGGAGTAGTCGAGGGCGTCCGCGCCGTTCATGCGTACGCACCCGACCTTGAACACCTTGCCGGTGTGGATCGACTGGACCTGGTGGTCGACGCAGAGCTCCACCCCGCCGAGCAGGTCGATCACCCGCTGGAAGCCGGAGAACTCGATGATCGCGGCGCCGTCGAACTTCACGCCGGTCAGCTTGGTCAGCGTCGCCGAGAGCAGCTGGACGCCGCCGTTGCCGCCGCCGCCGTAGGAGAAGGCCGCATTGATCTTGTCGCTGCCGCCCTCGAACCCCGCCTTCCGGTCGGCCGGGATCTCGACCTGCAGATCGCGCGGGATCGAGAGGAGACTGACCTTCGTCAGGTCCGCGTTCACCTGGGCGATGATGATCGTGTCGGAGCGCTGACCGGCATCCGGTGACCAGGATCGCTTGTCCGACCCGATGAGCAGGAAGGTGAGCGGCCCGTGCAGCGGCGCCTGCCGGAACCGCACCCGGGGGTCGGCTCCCGTCTCGTCCGGCCGCGACGCGCTCGACAGCAGGTCGCCTCGGGTGACGCTGGAGTCGTAGCGATGGATCATGAGCCGCACCGCGGCGGCCCCGCCGACACCGAGCAGGAACGTCAGGACGGCAGCGGCGGCGATGATGATCGGCCATCGGCGCAGCAGACGATCGGAGCGGTGCGATGGCACGGTCGGACGTCCAATCTGGGCCCAGACCGCGGGTGCTCCCCGCCTCCGACCTGGGCTCTCGCAGTCAGATTAAGGCGAGAGCCCGCCACCCAGCCGGCGAATTGCGTAACTTTTCCGGCTAGATGCCGTTATTGCCCGGTTTTATCGGGGATGAGGTATTCGGGGTTGTCGGTGATGAAGTCCCCGAGCCGGTCGTCCGACGCCGCCTTGAACATGTCCTTCGTGCCCTGGGTGATGCCCTCGCCGCTGCCGAAGTCGGACTTGGCGTAGGTGCCGGCGTTCGTCTTGAGCGCGATGAGGTCGGACCCGGCGAGCGACTTGAGGGTGAAGATGAAGTCGTCGAGCGGTACGCCGTTGGTGTCCATCTTCAGCGAGGCGCCCGCCGCCTTGATCAGCTCACTCAGCTTGAGCGGGTTGGTGATGACACCGGCGCTGGTGGCCTTCTTCGCCATCGACTTCAGCAGCTGCTGCTGGTGCTTCTGGCGGTCGTAGTCGCTGTTCGCCAGGCCGTAGCGCTGCCGGGAGAAGTCCAGCGCCTCCCAGGCGGCCATGTTGCGGCACCCCGCCTTGTGGATCCAGCTGTTCGAGAGCTTGTGGTCGCCGTTGTAGCTGTAGTACTGCGGCTCGCCCTTCTTGTTCTTGATGTAGTGGCTGGACCAGGTGTCCCTCTCCACGCACATGTAGACGCCGCCCATCGCCTGGATGACGTTCTTGAAGCCGTTGAAGTCGATCACCACGACGCCGTCGAACTTCAGGCCGGTGAGCTGCTCGACGGTCTTCTTCATCAGACCGGCGCCGCCCTGCCAGCCCTGGCCGTGCTGCGAGCCGAAGTAGTACGCGGCGTTGATCTTGTCGTGTGCGGTGCCGTTGTAGTTGGCCTTCTTCCAGCTCGGAATGGCCACCTCGGCGTCACGCGGGATCGAGATCAGGTACGCCTGATCGTGCGTCGCGGGGATGTGCAGGATGATGATCGTGTCGGCGCGAGAGGTGTTCGCGGCCCAGCCGTCGCGGGTGTCGAGACCGAGCATCAGGATGTCGATCGGGCCCTTCAGCGCCGTCCGCGCGTCCTGCTTCTCGACCTTCGCCCCGTCCTCGGACACCGTGCCGGTCTCGATCGAGCTGGTCAGGTCACCCATCAGGGACTTCGCCACGGCGACGCCGCCGAAGCCGACCAGGGTGACGACCGCGCCCAGCACCAGGACCAGCTTGGTCCAGAGCGGGCTGTGGACCTTTTTCTTCTTCTTCGGCTTCAGGTTGTGACCGCCGGACCGGCCGGACCGCTCGCCGCGCGAGTCTTGGTCGGGGGAGCCGTAGCCATAGGGGTCGTCGTCGGGATAACCACTCCCCGCCGACGAGCGCCGGCTGCTGGTCTTCGACGGCATGCGACTCCCCTAGCTTCGGTTGTTCTCGTGGCCGGGCCCCGAGGCCACTGGCCGATCACCATAGACAAGCTGTATTACGGTTCGCCACCCCATGAGGATCGATATGGGGAGGCTTACGGCAGTTGCCCAAAAAGTCGCGCCGTTCGGCCGAGTCCGCCTTGATGCCCGCTGAACACTTTCAGGAAGCCGACGGGGAACTCGTCGCATTCGCCTTCACGTACGCGTCGAGCTTGTCCTTGGCCATCGCGTCGTAGAGGGCGAGCGCCTTCGCCTTGTCGGAGACCACGACGCTCTCGCCGTCACGCATCGCGCTGCCCAGGTTCGGGCTGGTGAGGAAGGTCAGCTTGTCGCTGCTCATGCTGCGGAACTGCAGCACCATGTCGGTCAACGCGAAGTCCTTGTCCACCGTCACGGCCTTGGTCAGCGTCTGGAGGAAGGCGTTCAGCTTCCCGGGGTTGGCCATCACGCCGGCGCTGGTCGCCTTGTCCAGCATCGCCTTCAGCAGCGCCTGCTGGTGGCGCATGCGGGCGAAGTCGCCGTCCGGGAACTGCTTGCGCTGCCGCACGTAGTCCAGCGCCTCGGCTCCGTTGAAGTGCCGGTCGCCTTTCTCGAACGTCCGGAACGGCTTGTGGATCGACTTGATCGTCCGGTCGACCTTCATGTCGACGCCGCCGAGCGCGTCCACGACCTCCTTGAGGCCGCCGAAGTCGATCGAGACCACGTGGTCGATGCGCACTCCGGAGTAGTTCTCCACCGTCTGAACGGCCATCGGCAGTCCACCCCAGGCGAACGAGGCGTTGATCTTCGCGTACGTGTCGCCGTATTGCGCGCCGGGCGTCTTCGGGATGTAGACGTAGAGGTCACGCGGGATGGACACGAGGTACGCGTGCTGGTGGTCGGCCGAGACGTGGACGATCACGATCGTGTCGGCCCGCCAGGAACTGGCCTGCGACATGTCGGTGTCCGGGTCCCGGGAGTCGCTGCCCACGAGCAGGATGTTCATCGCGCCGTCGACCGTCTTCAGCGGACGGTCGCCGACGATCGAGGAGAACGGGTCGGTCTTCTGCAGCTTGCTGTTGAGGTTGACCCCGTAGAGCCACACGCCGCCGCCGATCAGCAGGGCGAGGACGAGCCCGAGACCGCCCAGGACCAGGGCGATCCGGCCCCAGCGCGGCTGGACCTTGCGCTTCGGCTGGCCGTAGGTCCCGCCGCCGCCACCGGCCGGGGGACGGGCGGACCCGCCGGCGCCGCTGCCGCGGCCCTCGCCCGGCCGGCTCGATCCGGACCGGTAGGAGCCGCGCGAGGAGCCCGGCCGGCCTCCGGACACGCTCGCCCGGCCGCTCGTGCGGCCACCGTCGCGGGAACGCTCGGGCGGGGTGGCCCCGTCACCGTCGTCGCCGTTCGGCTTGCGAGGGCGGCCGTAGACACCGCCGGAAGAGTTCGCCATGCCCCCAGGGTACGTACGCGTGCGACACCCAGGCCGGTAGCGACGCGACCTCGGCACACCTTCTCACCTCGCCGACCAGCGAAAAGCCGGGCGGCGGAGAGGATCTCCACCACCCGGCTTGACAGCTATCCGACGGTGCCCAGCCTGCGGCGGCTCCGGCTACGAACACTCCGGAAGGGCGCCGACGGACGAACTGCCGGCTCTCAGTGCGCGCCCGCGCCGGTCAGCGACCGGACCTCCAGCTCGGCGTACCGGGCGTCGTCGGCCTTCTCACTGGACAGCATCGTCGCGAGCCAGCCGAAGAAGAACCCGAGGGGGATCGAGATGATGCCGGGGTTCTGCAACGGGAACCAGGCGAAGTCGGCGTCCGGGAACCAGGACGTCGGCAGGCTGGAGACGACCGGGGAGAAGACGACGAGCAGTACCGCCGACCCCAGGCCGCCGTAGATCGCGGCGGTCGCCCCGACGGTGTTGAACCTCTTCCAGAACAGGCTGTAGAGGATCGCCGGCAGGTTGCCCGACGCCGCCACCGCGAAGGCCAGCGCGACGAGGAACGCCACGTTGAGCTTCTGCGCGAAGATCGCCAGGACGATCGAGATCGCCCCGATCACGAACGCCGACCCCCGGGCGACGTTGATCTCCTGCCGCTCGGACGCCTCCCCCTTGCGGAGGACGTTGGCGTAGAAGTCGTGGGCCACCGACGAGGAGGAGGCCAGCGTCAGGCCCGCCACCACCGCGAGGATGGTCGCGAACGCCACCGCCGCGATGATCGCGAGCAACGAGGCCCCGCCGACGTCCCCACCCAGGAACCGCTTGCCCAGGGCTTGCGCGAGCTGAGGCGCGGCCGTGTTGCCGCCCGGGTCCTGCGCGACGATGTCCTTGCTGCCCACGAGCGCCGCGGCGCCGAAGCCGAGAGCCAGGGTGAGCAGGTAGAACGAGCCGATGATGCCGATCGCCCAGAGAACGCTCCGGCGCGCCGCCTTCGCGGTGGGCACGGTGTAGAAGCGGATCAGGATGTGCGGTAGACCCGCGGTGCCCAGCACCAGCGCGAGTCCGAGCGACAACAGATCCATCTTGTTGTAGAAGGTCTGTGTCGGATCACCCGCGACCTCCTTGCCGTACTTCAGACCCGGCTCCAGGAACGCCGCGCCCTTGCCGGACTTCTCGGCCGCCGCGCCCAGCAGGTCCGAGAGATTGAACTTGTACGCCGCGAGCACGAGGATCGTCATGAGGATGGCGCCGCCCATGAGCAGGAACGCCTTGACGATCTGCACGTAGGTCGTGCCCTTCATGCCGCCGACCACCACGTAGACGATCATGAGCGCGCCGACGAGGAGGATGGTCGCGACCTTGGCGGTCTCCGCCGACATGCCGAGGAAGGTCTGCCCGGACTTGATGCCCAGCAGCAGCGCGACGAGCGAACCCGCGCCGACCATCTGGGCGATCAGGTAGAAGACGGAGACGGTCACGGTCGAGACGGCCGCCGCCGACCGCACCGGACGCTGGCGCATCCGGAAGGCGAGCACGTCCGCCATCGTGTACCGGCCCGCGTTCCGCAAGAACTCCGCGACCAGCAGCAACGCCACCAACCAGGCGACGAGGAAGCCGATGGAATAGAGGAATCCGTCGTAGCCGCTGAGGGCGATGATGCCGGCGATGCCGAGGAAGGAGGCGGCGGACATGTAGTCGCCGCCGATCGCCATGCCGTTCTGGAACGCCGAGAACGACCGGCCGCCCGCGTAGAAGTCGGTGGCGGTGCGGTTCTGCCGGCTCGCCCAGATCGTGATCGCGAGGGTCACCGCGACCAGGACTACGAACAGGACGATCGTGAGGGTACGCGCGTTCGTCACTTCGTCTCCCCCTGGATCTCGGCCTCGACCTGGGTCTTGATGGCCTCGGCGGTGCCGTCCAGCTTGCGGTCGGCGAAGCGCGCGTACAGCCAGGCGATCACGAAGGTGGAGAGGAACTGCAGCAGACCGAAGACGAGCGCGACGTTGATGTTGCCGAACAACACCGTGCCCATGAAGTCACGCGCGTACGCCGAGAGCAGCACGTACAGCGCGTACCAGAGGAAGAAGGCCGCCGTCATCGGGAAGATGAACCGGCGCAGCGTACGCCGCAGCCCGCTGAACTCGGGCGTCTGCTGGGCGCGCTCGTAGGGACTCTCATCGAGATGAGGTGGAGCCGTGGTCATTGCGATCACCGCCTGGGGGAGTGTGTTTGGCGGACCTTAGGGCGGCCCTTCCCCACGACGGAACGACGAATCTGGCATCGACCGGCGGTTGCGCCGAGCGGTCGCCCGGCTGCGCCGAGTGACCTGCACCACACCGTTCACCGCAGCTCGCGGTACCGCCCTCGATGATGAAGCAGCGGGTCGGCGGCGGTGCCCAACCGAACCTCGTCGATGGTCGCCGCGACGAGCAACCCCCAGCCGAACGGCCGCGCCTCGCCGACGGAGCACCCGGCGCTGGTCCGATCCGCACCCGGCACCGGGCCGTGCTCGCTCTGCACCCACCAGTCGTCCCGGAACAACCCGCCCGGCGCGGGCATCAGCCCGGCGAACCGGTCGGCGAGCTGACGGTCACCCGGCCCGAGCAGGGTCAGCACGAACCGGCCGGTGTCCTCGGCCGCCGACCAGAACTCCGACTCGTCGTCGACCAGCCCCAGTACGTGGCCGGGATCGCCGTCCGCGACGACAGCCGACGACACGGTGAGCCCCGCCCGGCCCCGGCCCTCGCCGGCCGTCCACAGGGTCACCGTCGACGCCATCCGGCCGCGCAGTCGGCGTACCGGGGAGCGCAGCGCGTCGGGGGTGGCGAACGGGTCCTCCGAGTGGATGGTCACCCGCCCATCTTCCCGCGCCGCACCCTCCCGCCGTGCCGCACCTCACCGCGTCGCTCGCTCCGCTCCCCGCCTCCCGCCGCCCCGCACCCCACCCTCCCGCCGCGTTGATCATGGAGTTAACTGCGGTCTCGACGGCGTGTCGGCACCGGAAACTCCATGATCAACGCGGCGGACTCGGCCACGGCGTTGGGCGTACAAGTGCTATTTCGTGGCGGTGATGGTGCCCGCGGTGATGGTGCCGTCCGACCCGGTCTGACCCTGGACCGTGACCGAGGCGCCGGCCTTGAGGTCCTTGACCGTGATCGTCGAGGACGACTGCACCTTGGTGCTGTCGCTGACCTTGACGGTGACCACCGTGCCGTCGGTCAGCTCGACGTAGACCGTGTTGCCGTCGATCAGCTTGATCTTGCCGGTGGTGGCGTTGCGGGTGGAGTTGCCCGTGCCCTGCTGACCGGTGCCGGCGCCCTGCTGGCCGAAGTTGCCGCCACCCGGGAAGCCGTAGCCGCCGCCGGGGAACCCGTACGCGCCCCGGTTGTTTCCGCCGCCCGGCGTGTTCGCGGTCGCCTCGGTGCCGCCGCCGACCTGAAGGCCGCCGATGAATCCGGCGACGACCAGGACCGCTCCCCCAAGGATGAGGGTGCTGCGGGTGAGCCAGGGCTTGCGCTCGGCCTTGGCCAGGCCGACGGCGAGGTCGTCGATCGGCGCGCTGGGGTCGTCGATCCCGGTCGCCTGGTCGCTGTGCTTGCTCATTAGCGCTTTCTCCTATTGATCCCGCGGCGCTTACTCGTACCGCAGCGCGTCGATGGGTCGCAGACCGGCCGCCCGGCTGGCGGGGTAGCTGCCGAAGAACAGTCCGATCGCGACGGACACGCCCAGGGCCAGGAAGACCGAGCTGGGCACGATCACCGGGGTGATGCCGGTGATCTGGAAGTTCGCCCCGATGTACGCGCCCGCGACGCCGAGCAGGCCGCCGACCAGGGAGAGCATCGTGGCCTCCAGGAGGAACTGGGTGAGGATGACCCGCCGCGGCGCGCCGAGCGCCTTGCGGATGCCGATCTCCCGGGTCCGCTCGGTGACCGTGACCATCATGATGTTGGTGATGCCGATGCCGCCGACCAGCAGCGAGATCCCGGCGACCGCGCCGAGCAGGGTCGTGAAGGTCTCCGCCGTCGCCGTACGCGTCTCCAGCAGCTGCGAGGCCGACCGGATCTGGTAGGGCGTGTTGGACGTGCTCGTGACGTGCATCTTCGTGTTGAGGATGGCGGTCGCCTCGGCCTGGGCCGCGCTCACCGCGTCGGCGTCGGCCGCCTCGATGAGGATCGAGTTGATCGCGCCGTAGCCGGTGAGCGCCTTGCGGACGGAGTTGATCGGGGCGATCGCGGTGTCGTCCGGGTCGTTGAACCCGCTCGACCCCTTCTCCTCCAGTACGCCGATCACGGTGAAGATCTGGCCGCCGACGCTGACCTGCTTGCCGAGCGGATCCTCCGTGCCGAACAGCTCCTCGGCGGTCGTCGACCCGATGACCAGTACGCGGTTCGCGTCGGTCATGTCGTCCTCGGTGAACCACTCGCCCTTGTCGACTTTGGAGTTGTTCGCCTCCAGGTAGTCGCGGCTGGTGCCGACCACGCTGGTGCTGTGGTCGGTGTCGCCGAAGGTCAGCGTCTGCGACGTGCTCACCACCGGGGACACGCTCTTGATGTCGGGCGCGGCGTTCTTGTCCTGCAACGCCTCCACGATCGACATCGTCAGATCGGTGCTGTAGGTGGAGCTGCGTACCGCTCGCCCGCTGCTGACCGTCAGCGTGTTGGTGCCGAGGCTCTGCAGGCTCTCCTCGACCGCGACCTTCGAGCCGTTGCCGACCGCGACCAGCAGGATCACCGCGCCGACACCGATCAGGATGCCCAGCATCGTCAGGCCGGAGCGCAGCTTGTTCGCCCCGATGCCGCGCAGGGCGAATTTGAAGATCTCCATCAGGCCCATGGGGCTGCCTCCTGCACCGCGCGTTGCCGCACGTCGCTGATGATCTCGCCGTCCTTCAACCGGATCACCCGGCGGGCGTGGTGCGCGACCTCGTCCTCGTGCGTGATCAGCACGATCGTGCGGCCCTCGCGGTTGATCTCGTCCAGGACGCCCAGGACGTCCGTCGTCGACTTGCTGTCCAGGTTGCCCGTCGGCTCGTCGGCCAGCAGCAACGCGGGCTGGCTCACCAGCGCGCGGGCCACGGCCACGCGCTGCTGCTGACCACCCGACAACTGGTTCGGGTCATGATCCGCGCGATTGCCCAGTCCGACCATCTCCAGCGCCGCCAACGCACGGGTACGCCGTTGGGCCGGCTTGACCCCGGCGTACGCGAGCGGCAGTTCCACATTGGCCAAGGCGCTCGTCCGGGGGATGAGGTTGAACGCCTGGAACACGAAGCCGATCCGCCGGTTGCGGACGAGGGCGAGCTGCTGATCGTTGAGCCGGCTGACGTCCACGCCGTCGAGGTGATAGGTCCCCGACGTCGGGATGTCCAGGCAGCCGAGGATGTGCATCAGGGTCGACTTGCCGGAACCGGACGACCCCATGATGGCCACGTAGTCGCCGCGCTCGATGGTCAGGGATACTCCGGCCAGCGCGTGCACCGTCGCCTCGCCTTCGCCGTACGTCTTGATCAGGTCGCGTACCTCGATGACGGGCTTGCCGAGCGGCACATTCCGCAGCGCGTCGAGTACCTGGGTCTGGTCGGCGTCGCTCATCGGAAGCCACCGCCGCCGCCGGCCGCGCCGCCGGGGATCTGGCCGCCGCCGCCGAACTGGCCGCCGCCGGGCATCTGGTTGTTGGTGGTGGAGTTCGTGGTGACGGTCGCGATGACGACCTTCTCGCCCGCCGTCAGGCCCGACTTGATCTCGGTGTAGGAGTCGCCCTCGACGCCGACGGTGACCGTCCGGGTCTCCTGGGCGCCGTTGTCCTTCACCACGGTCACCGTCTTGAGGTTGCCGGCCGACTTGACCGCCGCGGCGGGCACGTAGAGCACGTTCTCGACCTTGCTCACGACGACGCTGATCGACACCGACTGACCGAGCTTGGCTCCGGTCGGCACCGTGTTCAGGCTGATCACGATCGGGTAGGAGGTGACGCCGCCGCTCGTCGTGGAGGTCGGCGAGATCGTGGTGACCAGGCCCTCGGCCGTCGTGTTGGCCAGCGCGTTCCAGGTGACCTGCGCGCTCTGCTTCAGCTTGAGCCGAGTCGCGTCGGACTCCGGCACGCTGGCCGAGACCTGCAGCTTGTCCATGTCGGAGAGCACGATGAAGGCGCTGGAGCCGCTGCTCGACGAGGTCGAGTTGCCGCCGCTGCCGCCCGAGCTGCTCGACGAGCCGGCGGAGGAGCCGCCCACGGTGCCGTTCATCGCCGTGACCGTGCCGGCCATGCCCGCCTTCAAGGTGGTGCCGTCCTGGGCCCGCTTGGCGCTGTCGTACGCGTTCTGCGCGCTGGTCACCGACCGCTGCGCCTGCTCGACCTGATCCGAGTCGTCGTCGAACTCGTCTTTCGCGTCCGCCAGCGCCGACTTGGCGTCGGTGAGGTTCGCCTTGGCCGTGGCGAGGCTCGCCGCCGTCTCGGTGCTGTCGACCGTCGCGAGCACCTGGCCCTTGGTCACCTTGTCGCCGACGGCGACCTTGATCGAGGTGACCGTCCCGGAGGTCACGAAGTTGTGGTTCATGGTGGTCGCGCTGGCCACCGTGCCGCTAGCCGTGACGGACGCCGTGACCGTGCCCTGCGCGACGGTGCCGGTACGCGCGGTCGACGTGCCTGTCGAGCCTCCACCGTCCCCGTTGAGCAGCGTGTACGCCCACGCGCCACCACCGACCAGCAACGCGCTGAGCACGCTGTTGACCAGGAAAGTACGCCGTCGCCAGAATCGCATGGCGGCATGCTCGCGGGTCGCGCTCGATGGTGACTCGGCCGAATCTCGGAGCCAGCTCGGAATCCTAGGCGGGCAGGTCCTTGAGCGGGAGCAACACCCGGAAGGTGGCACCCTTCCCCGGGCTCGTGTACAACTCCACCCGACCGCCGTGAGCCGCCACGATGGCAGCCACGATCGACAGCCCCAGACCCGATCCGCCCTGCGCCCGCGACCGGCCCGGATCGGCCCGGTAGAGCCGTTCGAAGATCCGCTCGGCGTGCTGCGGCGGTACGCCCGGCCCACTGTCCTGGACTTCGAGGACAGCGACTCGCGTACCCACCGGCAGGGTCACGCCGACCGTGGCGACCGGCAAGGACGTGACTGCGGCGAGGTTCTCCTCAGCCACCCGGACCTCGACCTTGGCGTGCTCCGGCGTATGCCGGACGGCGTTGCTGATCAGGTTGGTGGCGACCTGGCGCAGCCGATGATCGTCCCCGATCACCGTCACTGGATCGAAGGACGTCAACGCTACGAATCGGGTGGGATTGCGTACGTGGGCGTCGCTGATCGTGTCGGCCGCGACGGCCAGCAGATCGACCGGCTGCGCCCGCAACGGCCGTTCCTCGTCGAGCGCGGCGAGCAGCAGCAGATCCTCGACGAGCAGGCCCATCCGGGCGGCCTCGTGCTCGATCCGCGACATCATCTCGCTCATCTCCGGGCCGCCCTGCGACCCCGAGCGCCGATACAACTCCGCGAAGCCACGGATCGAGGTCAACGGCGTACGCAGTTCGTGCGAGGCGTCGGCGAGGAACTGCCGCAGCTTCTGCTCCGACGCCGCCCGCGCGGCCAGCGCCGACTGGATGCGTTCGAGCATCGTATTGAGGGCCAGCCCCAGCCGCCCGGCCTCGGTGTGCGGATCGGCGTCCGGTACGCGGCCGGCGACCAGCGAGTCGGCGGCGGTGCCCGACGGCGGATCGGCGCTCGCGATGGAGGTCGCGAGGTTCTCCATGCGAGTCAACGGCCGAAGCCCGATCTTGACCACGTACGCCGACCCGACCGCCAGGATCAGCAGGATCACACCGCTGACTCCGATGCCGAGTAGAAGCATCTGGTTGGCGGTCGCGTCGATCTTGTTCAGCGACTCGGCGGACAGGACGTACATCGTCTTGTCCTTGCCGGTCGTCCGGTCGAACATGGTCGCGCTCTTGACGACGACCCGGTACTTGCCATCGGTCCCGTCGACGGTGAACGTCTTCCCGGTGGCGTGCGCCTTGATCTGCGCGAAGTCTCCCAGCAGCGGAAGCTCGGTGGTGTCTACCGCGCCGAAGCCGCCGCGGCTGTCGCGCGTTCCGTCCTCGGAATACCGGGCCACCACGCGGCCCTCCTCTAGTGGCGGCGGGATCGGAGTGCCGTTGGTCCCGCCAGTGCTGCCGTTGGAGCCGTTCGATCCCCAATTCTGGGAGTTCCCGTAGCCCGGACCGCCGTTACCGCCGAACTTGCTGAGCTGCTCGTCGAGCTTGTCGGTCAGATAACTCTTGATCAGGGAACTGGCCGCGACGTTGACCACCAGCAGGGCGACCCCCGCCATGAGGACGATCGCGACGACCATGCGCGACCGCAGCGTCCATTGACGCCACCGTCGCGGCCTCAGACGCTGAAGTCGCATGATCAGGCTGCTTCCGCTCGGGGCAGGCGCAGGGCGTACCCGACGCCTCGGACGGTGTGGATCAACGGCGGATCGATCTTGTCGATCTTCTTCCGCAGGTAGTAGACGTACGACTCGACGATCCGGCCGTCGCCGCCGAAGTCGTAGCTCCAGACGCGGTCCAGGATCTGCGCCTTGCTGACCACCCGGCCCGCGTTGACCATCAGGTACCGCAGCAGGTTGAACTCGGTCGGGCTCAGCTCGACGAGCTTGCCGGCCCGGCGTACCTCATGGGCTTCCTCGTCCAGCTCGAGGTCGGCGTAACGCAGGACGCCGTCGTCGTCGGAGGGCGAGCTGAGCTGGCTGCGGCGCAGGATGGCGCGGATCCGCAGGACCACTTCCTCCAGACTGAACGGCTTGGTCACGTAATCGTCCGCACCGACCGTCAGGCCGGAGATCCGGTCCTCGACGGACTGGCGCGCGGTGAGGAACAGCACGGGCGTGCCTCGGCCGTCGCCGCGCAGCTTGGACGCGATCTGGAAGCCGTCCATGTCCGGCAGCATGACGTCGAGCACGACGAGTTCCGGCTGGAACTCCTCGGCGATGATCAACGCGTCGCGGCCGTTCTCGGCGACCCGGACGTCGAAGCCCGTCAGCCGCAGGGTGGCCTGCAGCAGAGCGCAGATGTTCGGCTCGTCGTCGACGACGAGAACTCGGGTGGACCGAGCGGCCGCCTCTGTGTGTGTCACGTTCCTTCTCCTCACCAGCACCTCGCCTGGATCTCATGGTTGTAGCCGCCTGAGCTTGGAGAAACCTCGGAAGGTGCTGCGAGATTCTCAGCCTTCGCCAAGCTGGGCAAGGCACGTTTCTCGGGTGCAAAGCCGAAAACCCCTCTTATTCGCAGTAGGAGTCGCTTCGCTGGCCGCCGTGGTGGCGCTGGGCGTAGGCGTCGCCACCGCCCACAAGCCGTCCTCAACGGCAGATGTGAGTAGCACCACCTCCACCTCGACGTCGTCTGCGTCACCCTCTTCAGCGCCGGGGACGTCATCCACGTCACCGTCCACCGAGGCGTCGTCAGCCGCGGCGGGTCGGGAAGGGGTGATCGACACCGCCGCCGTCGAGACGGCGCTCTCGGCGTACATCGACGCGCGGGGCGGCGATGCCGCGATCGCCGTCTACGACCGGACGACTGGAACGTCGGTGAGCGTCGGCGGCTCGGCGGAGTTCCAGACCGCGAGCATCGTGAAGGTCGACATCATCGCCGCCCTGATGCTGCAACGGCAGGCCGATGGCGAGAGCCTCAGCAGCCAGGAGAAGGCCTGGGCCGAGGCGGCGATCACCGCGAGCGACAACGACTCGGCCACGGCGCTGTTCAAGGCGATCGGCGGCCGGAGCGGACTGGCCGCGGCCAACACCACGCTGGGCCTGACGGAGACGACGCCGAGCAGCTCCTGGGGGATGACGACGACCACCGTGGACGACCAGGTCCGCCTGCTGAACGCGGTCAGCGACACCGACGGCCCGCTGTCGGCGGCGAACCGCGCGCTGCTTCAGGGCTGGATGGCGAACGTCATCGACGAGCAGCGGTTCGGGGTGACCGTGGGCGCCACGTCGGCCGCGAGCGCTGTCTATGTCAAGGTCGGCTGGGTCGATCTGGACGACGAGGGCGGCCTCTACGCCACCAACTCGGTGGGGCGCATCGTCGAGGACGATCACGACTGGGTGATCGCCGTCCTCAGTGATCACAACCAGAGCTTGGGCACCGGCAGGACGCTCGTCGACGGAATCGTCACGACGGCGATGGGTCTGCTGCGGTCCTCGGACGGGTGACGCCCGGCCGGAAACAGGCCGGAAAATAGCCTGCCCCGGCAGGCGCAGCACGGGGGAACCGGGCCTGTCGGGGCAGGAGCCTAGTGTGTAGCGAAGGGCAGCCGTCGCGCAAGTGTCAGTTTGTCGGACTGGCGCTGGGCTTGAGAACGGCGCAGGCCTTCTCGGCCGCGACCACCTTGGCGTCGGCGGTGTTCAGCGCCTGACCGTCCTGAATGGTCACTCCGTGCTCGGACATGCAGTTGCGGTACGCCGCGTTCCGGCCCTGGCCGCCACCCGGGCCGCCCTGGCCGTTGCCGAAGCCGCCCTGTCCGCTCGGCCGCAGCGACGAGCACTTCTCCTGCGCCTGGGCCCACTTCGTGGCGTCGACGCCCTGCGGGACGAACCCGCCGTTGCCGCCGGGACCGCCCTGGCCGCCACCGGGGAACGCGGTGCCCGACGGGCGTACGGTCGGCCGGTCGGTGGGCATGCCGGACGGGAAGGCCCGGTCGGTCGGGCGCGCGCCGTTGCTGGGCAGCGTCACCCCGTTCTCCGACAGGCACTTCTGGTACGCCGACATCGAGTCGGTGCCGGTGCTGCCGGAACCTCCGTCGTCGCCGGAGCCGCCGCACGCTGCGAGGGCCAGCGCCGCCACCACGAGCGCCACCGAGCCGCCCAGGGTGCGCTTGATCTGTACCTTCATGACCACCTCCGCCCGGCAGCATCGAGAGGCGACCTACGGGGATGCTCGGCGCAGCCTCAAACGCACCTCGGAATGTGTGGATCTGATCGGCGCAGAGCTTTGAGGTTGCTCCGAGGCGTCCCCGAGCACCCCCCGAGTACGCCTGGCGAGACTGCGGCACCATGCGAGGACATCGGATGCGTTGGATCGTGGCGGGCGTCGCGGCCGTGGCCGCGATCGGCGTGACGGGGACGATCATGCTCACCGGCGGCAGTACGCCGACGCCCACCGCGAGCGACCAGAAGGTCGAACGGGCCAGTAGCGGCGAGGTGACCGCCAAGGGCACGGTTCAGCCGATCACCACGCAGAACCTGAGTTTCTCGGTCAGCGGCACGGTCAGCTCCGTCTCGGTCAAGGCCGGCGACACCGTCACGAAGGGCCAGGAGCTGGCCCGGATCGACCAGTCCGAGGCCAAGGAGGCCGTCGCGACAGCCGAGGACGAGCTGGCCGACGCCAAGGCGTCGCTGACGGCGGTACAGGCGTCCGCGAGCGCCAGCCCGTCGGCGTGCGCGACCACTTCGACCGCGCGGCCCAGCACCTCCGGCGGAAGCGGGACGACCGGCTCGTCCGGCACCTCCAGTTCGTCTGCCGGAACCGGTGGCACCGGTGGCGGTGCGGCCGCCAACTGCGGCACCAAGACCGGGCAGACCCAGAACTTCATCTCGTCGATCCTGTCGGCGAAGCAGTCGGTGAACACGAAGACCGCCGCCCTGGCCAAGGCGGAGCGAGAGCTGGCAGGCACGGTCATCACCGCACCGGTGGCGGGCAAGGTCCTCACCGTCACCATCAAGGCCGGCGACACCGCGAAGAGCAACGTGATCTCGATCGGGGTCGTCTCCACCATGGTCGTGAAGGCGTCGTTCAGCGAGGCCGACATCGTCTCCCTGACGATGGGGCAGTCCGCGACGGTCACGCTGCCGGGCCACGACGGCGAGTACACGGCGAAGATCACGGAGATCGCGCAGACCGGCGTGACGTCGAGCAACCTGGTGACCTACACCGTGGTGCTGACGTTCGACAAGGTGCCGGACGGCATCCTCATCGGACAGAGCGCGAACGTGACCGTCAGCGCGTCGTAGCCGCTCGCTCCACTCGGCCCACTCGCATCCAGGCCGCCTGACTCCCCGTCAGGCGGCCTGTGTCGTCCTGCCGTGGTCAGCCTTCGTCAGGCAGCCGTCCGTTCGTCAGGCGGTAGTTCCTTTGTCAGGCGGCAGTCCCTTTTGTCGCGCAGCCGTTCCCTTGTCAGGCGGCGGTCCTTTTTGTCGGGCAGCCGTTCTTTTGTCAGGCGGCAGTCTCCGACGGCTTCCACACCTCGCCGTCGAGCTGCCGTTCGGCGCCCAGCCAGATCGCGTTCATCAACCGGGTCGCGGTGCGTTCGGGCTCCTCGTGCGGGGTGTCGACCAGCCGGTCCGCCAGCGCCTCGCCCGCACCGACCAAGGCCAGCGCCATCGCCTGCAGCTCGTCCGGCGGCACGTCCCGGCCGCGAGACCGCAACGCGTCGGCCAGCTTCTCCGCGATCACGGAGACCATCCCGCGCCGCATCCGAGCCAGCTCACCGGCGAACGGCTCACGCGTACGCGCCTGGCGGAACAGCACCGCCCAGCCGTCGCGGTTCGAGCCGACGTAGCTGAAGAAGCCGCGAAGCCCCCGCCACAGCTGCTCGTCCGGGGCGAGCTGCGGATCGACGACTCCGGCGACGGCCGCCAGCAGCCGCCCGGCTTCCCGGCGCAGGCACGCCACGAACAACTCGTCCTTGGTGCCCAGGTACGCGTACACCATGGGCTTCGACACGCCGGCGCGCTCGGCGACCTCGTCCATCGTCGCGGCGTGGAATCCACGTTCGGCGAAGACCCGGACGGCGGCCTCGAGCATCTGTTGTTCCCGCACGCTGCGCGGCAGTCGTTTTCCCACGCTTGCCACCCTACCTACTCGCGCGTAAGGTTACGCACGAGTAAGTTATCAAGCTCAGCGTGACGGAGGATATGATGCCCGACTTCGACCTCTCCGACTTCTCGTCGCTCGACCCGAGCGCGTTCGCCCAGCTCGTCAAGTCCGCGCCGGACGCGCAGATCGCCGAGGTCATGAGTGGCGACCTGCGGCCGAAGGTGCTCGACGAGATCTTCCGCCGCATGCCGGCGCTGTTCCGCCCGGACCGGGCCGGCAACACCGAGGCCGTGATCCACTGGAGCATCACCGGGGCCCCCAACGGCGGCGCCGACACGTACGAGCTGGTCATCTCCAAGGGGGCCTGCACCCTGTCGGAGACGCCGCAGCACGACCCGAAGCTCGCCCTGACGGTCGGCCCGGTCGACTTCCTCAAGGTCGTCTCCGGCAACGGCAACCCGGTCATGATGTTCATGACGGGCAAGCTGAAGGCCAAGGGCGACCTCGCGCTGGCCTCCAACATCGCCAACCTGTTCAGCATCCCGAAGGCCTGATCGTGGAGTTCTCGCTCGACCTCAACGAGGAACAGCGCGAGCTGCGCGACTGGGTGCACGGCTTCGCCGCCGAGGCCGTGCGCCCCGCTGCCGCGGAGTGGGACGAACGCGAGGAGACGCCCTGGCCGGTGCTCCAGGAGGCCGCGAAGATCGGGCTCTACGGCTTCGAGTTCCTCGCCAACGCCTGGGCCGATCCGAGCGGACTGTCCATGTGCCTGGCCAACGAGGAGCTGTTCTGGGGTGACGCCGGCATCGCGATGTCCATCATGGGCACCTCGCTGGCGGTCGCGGCGATCTTCGGCAACGGCGATCCCGAGCAGCTGGCCGAGTGGGTTCCGCAGTGCTTCGGCACCGAATCCGACCCTGCCGTAGCGGCGTTCTGCTCTACCGAGCCGGAGGCGGGCTCCGACGTCGCCGCCATGCGTACGCGCGCGGTGTATGACGAGGCCACCGACGAGTGGGTGCTCAACGGGCAGAAGGCGTTCGCCACCAACGGCGGGATCGCCGCGGTGCACGTCGTCACCGCGTCCGTCGACCCGTCGCTGGGCAGCCGGGGCCAGGCGGCGTTCGTGGTCCCGCCCGGCACGGCCGGTCTGCACTCGACCCGGAAGCTGAAGAAGCTGGGCCTGCGCGCCTCGCACACCGCCGACGTCTTCCTCGACGACGTCCGCCTCCCCTCGTCCTGCCTGCTCGGCGGGCGCGAGCGGCTGGAGGAGCGGCTGGCACGGGCGCGGTCCGGCGAGCGCACCGGCGGCCAGGCCTCCATGCGTACCTTCGAGTTGTCACGGCCGACCGTCGGCGCGCAGGCGCTCGGCATCGCGCGTGCGGCCTACGAGTACGCCCTCGACTACGCCAAGCAGCGGGTCCAGTTCGGCCGGCCGATCATCGAGAACCAGGGCATCGCGTTCGCCCTGGCCGACATGAAGATGGAGATCGACGCCGCGCGCCTGCTGGTCTGGCGGGCGGCCTGGATGGGCCGCAACAACCGGCCGTTCACCGCGGGCGAGGGCTCGATGTCCAAGCTCAAGGCCGGCGAGGTCGCCGTCGACGTGACCTCCAAGGCGGTGCAGATCCTCGGCGGGGCCGGGTTCACCCGGGAGCACCCGGTCGAGCGCTGGTACCGCGACGCCAAGATCTACACGATCTTCGAGGGCACCAGCGAGATCCAGCGTCTGGTCATCGCGCGGGCGATCTCGGGCCTGCCCCTGCGCTGAGCCGCGGCACGACAGAATCGGGGCCATTTCTGCGGAAATGGTCCCGATTTTCGTGGGACACCCCTTGTGATCTCCCGCACCATCCGTCATTTTGTTACCCAGGAGTAACGAGCGGTTCATGGACGGAGGCGTCGGATGCTCTGGGTGCTGGCAAAGCGGGGACTACTCAACCCGGGTCCGCCCGGCAAGATCGTTTCCCAGCTCGCGACGCTCAAGCGCTGGGGCTTCTCGGTCGCCGGCGAACTGCGGGCCGCCGCGGAGCGGTCACCCGACCAGGTCGCGGTCATCGATCCCGAGGGCAGCCACACGTACGCCGAACTCTGGGACCGGTCCGAGCGCCTGGCGCTGGCTTTACGCGTACGCCACGGAATCGGCGTCGGCGGCCGGATCGGCGTGCTCGCCCGCAACCACTCCGGCATGATCGCCGCGATGGTCGCCGGCTGCGCGCTCGGCGCCGAAGTCGTGCTGCTGAACCCGTCGCTGTCGGCGGCGGCGATCGACGCCGTCGCCCACGACCAGCGCATCGAGCTGGTGATCGCCGACAACGACCTGATGGAGCTGATCCCGGGCGTACCGGCGCTGAACGAAGTGGCCGTGGAGAAGCTCGTCGCCGACACTCCCCCCGGAAAGCTGAGCCCACCGGAACGGGCCGGTCGGCTGATCGTGCTGACCTCCGGCACCACCGCGGCCCCGAAAGGCGCCCGGCGCAAGACCCCGGGCGGACTGGGACCACTGGCGAGCGTGCTCGACCGCATCCCGCTGAAGGTCGGCGACCGGATCTTCGTCGCCGCGCCGCTCTTCCACACCTGGGGACTGGCCGCGCTCCAGATCGCCCTCGGCCTCCGGGCGACTCTCGTGCTCCAGCGCCGGTTCGAGCCGCTCAGCACGATCGCCGCCGTACGCGACCTGGGCTGCCAAGGCCTGATCGCGGTACCGGTGATGCTCCAGCGGCTGCTCGAAGCGACGCCCACCCCCGGCGTGACGCCGCGCGTCGTCGCCGTCAGCGGCTCGGCCCTGCCCGGCGGGCTCGCGACGAAGTTCATGGACGCGTACGGCGACTGCCTCTACAACCTCTACGGCAGCACGGAAGCGTCCTGGGTGTCCATCGCGACCCCCGAGGACATGCGCCACGATCCGCGTACCTCCGGCCGCCCGCCCCTGGGCACGACGGTGGAGATCCGCTCCCGCAGCGGCCAGCCCGTGTCCACCGGGCAGGTCGGCGAGATCCACGTACGCAACGACATGCTGTTCGAGGGGTACACCTCGAACCGCGAGACCACCCCGAGCGGCCTGCTCGGCACGGGCGACCTCGGCCACTTCGACGACCACGGACTGCTCTACGTGGACGGCCGCGCCGACGACATGATCATCTCGGGTGGGGAGAACGTCTTCCCCCGCCCGGTCGAAGAACTGATCAGCCAACTCCCCCAGGTACGCGAAGTCGCCGTCGTCGGCGTGCCCGACCCCGAATTCGGCCAGCGGCTCGCGGCGTACGTGGTGCTGCACCCCGGCGAACACCTCGACGCCGACGCCGTACGCGAATACGTCCGGCACTATCTCGCGCGCTTCTGCGTACCGCGGGATGTGCTGTTCCTGCGGGAGTTGCCCCGAACGGCGACCGGCAAGGTCATCCCCCGCCTCCTCCGCTGACCGCCCCACGCACAGCGCGTTGATCATGGAGTTTGCCCCCTCGACACACCGTCGAGACGACAGTTAACTCCATGATCAACGCGGCGAGCGAGCGCGAGGCGCGAGCGGGGTAGCCGAGGGTAGCGGGGGTAGCGAGCCGAGCGGCGAGCGTACCGGTCAGGTGAGAAGGTCGTGGCGGATGATGTTCGCGTCGCGACCCGGTCCCACCCCGATCATCGAGATCCGCGTGCCACACAGCTCTTCGAGTCGAAGGATGTAGCTCTGTGCGTTCGCCGGCAGCTCGTCGAAGGTACGCATCGTGGAGATGTCTTCCCACCACCCCGGCAGGTATTCGTAGACGGGGGTGGCGTGGTGGAAGTCGGTCTGCGTCATCGGGATGTCTTCGACGCGCTTGCCGTCGATCTCGTAGCCGACGCAGACGGGCACCTGGTCGAGGCCGCTGAGGATGTCGAGCTTGGTGACGACCAGGTCGGTGACGCCGTTGAGGCGGACGGCGTACCGGGCGAGGACGGCGTCGAACCAGCCGGTACGCCGGGGGCGGCCGGTGGTGGTGCCGTATTCCTGGCCGAGTTTGCGGATGCGTTCGCCGACCTCGTCGTGCAGTTCGGTCGGGAACGGGCCGGAGCCCACCCGGGTCAGGTACGCCTTGGCCACGGCGATGACGCGGTTGAGCCGGGTCGGCGGGATGCCGGTGCCGACGCAGGCCCCCGCGGCGATCGGGTTCGACGAGGTGACGAAGGGATACGTGCCGTGGTCGAGGTCGAGCATGGTGGCCTGGGCGCCTTCCATGAAGACCGTGTCGCCCCGGTCGAGCGCCTCCCAGAGGACCGACCGGGTGTCGGTGATCCACGGGCCCATGCGCTCGGCGTACCCGAGGTATTCCTGGTAGACCGCTTCGACGTCGATGGCCTTGCGGTTGTAGACCTTGACCAGGACCTGGTTCTTCTCCCGGAGGACGAGTTCGAGCTTCTTCCGGAGGATGCCGGGGTCGAGGAGATCCTGCGCGCGGATGCCCATACGCGACACCTTGTCCCCGTACGCCGGGCCGATGCCGCGTCCGGTGGTGCCGATGCGGCCGGAGCCGAGGTAGCGCTCGACGACCCGGTCCAGAGCCCGGTGGTGCGGCATGATCAGGTGCGCGTCGGCCGAGATGAGCAGGCGCTCGCAGTCGATGCCCCGTTCGGTGAGTCCGTCGACCTCGGCGAGCAGCACCTTCGGGTCGATCACCACACCGTTGCCGATGACGATCTGGGCGGTCGGGGAGAGTACGCCCGAAGGCATCAGGTGCAGGGCGTACTTCTGGCCGTCCGGCGTGACGATGGTGTGCCCGGCGTTGTTGCCGCCGGAGTAGCGGACGACGTACTGAACACGGTCCCCGAGCAGGTCGGTAACCTTGCCTTTGCCCTCGTCGCCCCATTGCGCGCCGATCAGCACTATCGCTGGCATCGCTGTCGCCTCCTCGGCGATATGGTCTTCCCCGTACGGCGGCGACGCCGCCGGAGTCGGCCGGTACCCAGGTGAGACGCGATCACGTCTACCCGGGGTGTCAGGCTAACAAGTCGATCAGGATCGGCGCGCGAAGGTGCGTCATCGCCCACGAAGGAGAGCGCCGTCGTGTATGACGTGGTCATCCTCACGCTGGAGGAGCCCCCATCCGGGTGCGGCGGCGACTGCGGCGCCTGCGGCCACGACGCCCCGAAGCCGGCTGTCCGGACGCCCGTTCTGCACTGCGCCGACGCCCTCAAGCAGGCCGGTGCCCGGGTGGAGACCGTGACGGCGTACCACGACGAGGCGATCGACGAGGTGCTGGCGCGGTTCGACGCTCCCGAGGAGCCGGACGGGCTGCGCCGGCCGGACCCCGAGACCAAGTCCCGGTTGGTCGTGGCGGTGGCGTCCGACTCTCAGCTCCGGCATGTGGTCCGGCGGCTGGTTCGCCGTTACGCCCCGCCGCCGTCGAAGCGACCCGGGGACCTGCCCGCCGACCGGACGCTCCCCGATCTGCCGGCGGTGGGCGTACTCCCGCTTGATGCTGGCGAGAGCGGTGATCTCGCCGCGCGTCTCGGGCTGCCGCGCCAGCCCGCGGAAGTCGCGCGAGCAGTGCTCGCGGACCGGGTGCGGCGATTGGATCTGCTGCGGCAGGACGGCGGGTCGGTGGTGATCGACGGCGTGCTGCTGGGCGCGGCCGACCAGCGCGGCCTGTCGGTGCCGTTCCGCGGCCGGATCGAGGTGGACGACCTGGTCCTGAGCGACGGCGCGGAGGACGTGCTGGCCTGCGCGGTGACCGTGGCGGACGGCTACGCGCGGCTCGACGGCATCGACCTGGTGACCGCGCCCGATCCGGCGGACGGCTTGGTCGAGGTCGGCATCGCGGTTCCCGCCCTGGTCAAGCGCCGGTTCGGTCGCGACACCCATCGCGTCGAGGTCCGCCGGGCACGGGGCCGTGCGGTCTCGATCGCGCCGCGGCTCGCGGCCGAGGAGACGCTGCCGTTCGTGGAGGACGGGGTCACCGGCGAGCTGACGCGCAAGCGTTCGTGGTGGATCGAGCGTCAGGCCTGGGCCGTGTACAGCTAGTCGCGAAATGATCACGAGGGGTGGCGCGCTCGCCAAGGATCGCTACCCTTGCCTGCGTGGATGATGAATTCTGGCCCGAAGACGAGGTCGACGGGGCTCCGGACCCGCGGCCCGGCGTCGGGTCCGTCTCGTCCGCAAAACCAAGGGGTACGCCGAAAGCAGCGCACCGGACGCCACGACCGGATGGGGCGTGGCCGGGTCCGGAACAGGCGGCCGAGGCCGGCAGCGGACCGATGGCAGCGGCCCTAGGCAGTCGGCGTGCCCTGCCGACCGGGCAGTCGTCCCAGCCTGCTTCGCCGTCGTCTTCGTCTTCGTCGCCGCCGTCTTCGTCTTCGTCGCCGCCGTCTTCGTCGGACGTTGAGGCGTTCGGCCCTGGGTCGTCCGGCCCTGGCGCGTTCGACCCTCGGTCGGCTGGCGCTTCGTCGACCGGCGCATCGTCGTCTGGCGCGTCGTCGACCGGCGCATCGTCGACCGGCGCGTCGTCGACCGGCGCATCGTCGACCGGCGCATCGTCGACCGGCCGTTCGTTGTCTGGCGTTTCGGCGTCTGGCGTTTCGGCGTCTGGCGCGTCGTCGACCGGCGCCTCGTCTGGGGCTTCCTCCGCCGACGCGGAGCCCGCGCTGGACGAGCCGGTGATCTACGCCCCGCCGGACGCCACGGTCGCGCGGGCGGGAGTGCCTGTCGCCCTGCCGCAGCGTCCGAAGCCGAACCTGCCCACGCAGTACGTGCCGCCGATGCCGCAGGATCTCCCGCAGGCCCCGGAGTCCGCCTGGGCTCAGCCGCCGAGCTCGCAGTACCCGATGGTCGGCCAGGGCGGCGCGGCCGACGTCGACGCGCTGCCGCGTCGGCAGATCCAGCCGTTGCACGGCGTACCGCATCAGGTGCCGCCGGCGCCGATGCCGCGTCCGGCCGAACCGGTGCAGCCACCGCCGGTCTTCCTACCGCCGACTCCACCTGCTTCCACGCCCCCCGCCCAAGGTTCGCCGTCGTCTGTTTCGCCGTCGGCTGGTCCGCCGGTGCCCGACTCTCCGATGTCGGCTTCTTCAGCGTCGGCTTCCTCAGCGTCGGCTTCCGCAGGATTCGCTTCTTCAGCGTCCGCGCCTTCGCCGTTGGTCGAGCCGGGCTGGGTGGAGCCGACTTTCGCGGCCGAGCCGGAGCCGGGGTCCGCCGAGCCACCCGCGTACTGGCCGCAGCCGCCCGCCGAGGAGCCGGTCTACCACTACGACGCGGACCTCGCGCCGTCCTACGAGCCGTCCTACGAGCCGTCCTACGCGTCGCCATACGAACCGTCCTATGAGCCGTATGACACGTCGCCCGAGTCGTATGACGCGTCGGCCGATCGGCTGCCGGACTATCTGCCGGACCGGCTCCCGAACCGTTCGCCGGATCGCTTGCCGGACCACTCGTCGGATCGCCTCCCGGACCGTTCATCGTCTCGTTCGCTGGATCGGTTCCCGGACCCTTCGCTGGACCGTTCATCGGAGCAGGACAGCGGGTGGACCGCCGACAATCCGCCGCAGGAGCCCTACCAGCTCGGCCCGCACCAGCAACCCGGCCCCGCCGTACGCCCGATCACGGCCGAGGAGTTCTCCCGGCGGCGCGCTGAACGGCGTCCCGAGCCGCAGGCCGAACGCGGTCTACGCGGTGCGCTACGGAAGTCGACGTTCGGCCTGATCAGTCCGCCGCCCGGCCGCCGGGAGCAGGAGTACCTCGCCGACGTGGACTTCGTCCGGCGCAACTTCGGCGGGCTGCGGCAGATCACGGTGGTGAATCCGAAAGGCGGCGCGGGCAAGACGGTGGCCGTCCTGATGCTGGCGATGACCTTCGGGCAGCGCCGCGGTGGCTACGTCCTGGCCTGGGACAACAACGAGACGCAGGGCACTCTCGGGATGCGGGCGCAGCAGGACTTCCATTCGCGTACGGTGCGGGACCTGCTGCGGGACCTGCACCTGTTCCAGGGCGCCCAAGGCCGGGTCGGCGACCTGTCCCACTACGTACGCGGCCAGGGCGAAGGCATGTTCGAAGTGCTCGCCTCGGACGAGTCGGCGACGGCCGGCGAGATGCTGACCGAGCTGGCCTTCGGCGACATCCGCGACGTCGTCAGCCGGTTCTACAAGATCATCGTGGTGGACACCGGCAACAACGTACGCGCCCCGAACTGGCAGGCTGCCGTAGACGCGACGGACCAGCTCGTGGTGACCATGTCGGCCCGCAACGACTCCGCCGAGACGGCGGCGCGCATGCTCGACCACCTCGAGCAGACCGGCCGCGTACGCGCGGTGCGCCAAGCCGTCACGGTCATCTCGATGCCGCAGAGCCTGCGCGAACTCGACGTGCCCAGCATCGAACGGCACTTCGCCTCGCGTACGCGTGCCGTGCTGCGCGTCCCGTACGAGCGGATCGTCGACACCGGGGAGCCGATCGCGTACACCCACCTGTCGACGACCACCACCGACGCCTGGCTGAAAGTAGCCGCCGCCGTAGCCGCCGGCCTCTAACCCCACCCCCCCTTTTTTCCGTTGATCATGGAGTTAACTGTGGTCTCGACGGTGTGTCGAGGGGGCAAACCCCATGATCAACGCTCTCGGCGACCGGTTGTCCACACCGCTTCGATACCCACAGCCGGCGTACGCCGGCAGCTGTTCGCGACCAGTCGCCCGACGCACAGTGGCGCATGCCATGGACCCGAGACGCCTGGAATATCGCTCAACGACAGAACTGGCTCATCACAGCTGAACAGGCCGTGGACACCGGTCTCACGCGTACTGAGATCGAGCACTTCGTCCGTTCTCGACGATGGCGACGCTTGTTTCGCGGCGTCTATCTCATCCACGGGGACGCCATGGTCGAAGATCTCGCGGACGAGATCCTCATCCGGGCGGCCCACTTGGCGCTGGGACCACATGCGGTCGCGGTCCGGAAGACTGCCGCCTTGCTCCATCACATTCCCGGATGGCGGGCGACCGATGTTCCACTGGAGTTCGCCGTGCCGCCCCAGGCCGCAGCATCGAAGCGGATACTCGACCGCCGCATAAGAATCCACCAGTGGACGCTTTCGCTGGAACAGATCGAGCACATCTCAGGCATCCCGGCAACCGACCCGCTGCGGACGGTAAGCGACATGCTGCTGACCGCCCGGCGGTTGGAGGCTGTCGCCACGCTTGACGCCGCGCTGAACCGCAAGATCCTTGCAGTCGAGGATCTGGAAAAGTTGATGTCGACGTTCTACCGGCGCCGCGGCGCGGTCCTCGCCCGAGCCTTCGTCGCCGAGGCTGACCCTCGAGCCGAGTCCCCCCTGGAATCCATTGGCAGACTGTGTCTCGTCGATGGCGGGGTACCACCGGATGATCTTCAGGTCGACATCTTCGCCGACGACGGTCGGTTCCTCGGGCGGGCCGACATGTTCTGGCGACAGTCCAGGCTGATAGCCGAAGCGGACGGGGCGGCTTTCCATGACCGGCCGGAAGCGCTGTTTCGTGACCGCCATCGGCAGAACGGCCTCGTCCGGGCGGGATATCGCGTTGTCCGGTTCACCTGGGACGACGTCACACGACCGGGTTACCTCACAGCACTGGTCCGCTCCATGCTCAACCAAGATCCACGGCGTTGATCATGGAGTATCCAGTGTCGCCACACCGACGACACCACAGTTAACTCCATGATCAACGCGGGA
>NZ_JBFBAZ010000056.1:0-50443 GCF_040682475.1 Hamadaea sp. NPDC051192 | reverse complement strand
CAACCTGGCCAAACGCGCCACCGGCGAAAACACCCCAACCTGGCGAGACACCTAAACCGGCATCACTCACAAAGTTCGTGAATTAGACGCCCTCTTAGAGGCGCCTGAGTTCGATGCGCCACGAGGTGCTTGACCTGGCGGCGACGGCGTCGCCCTAGTCCGACGCAGGGGCAGCAAAGCTCATCGCCCGCTTCGTGTCGCGGCCGGTTCGCGGTGCCACCGGCGAAGTACCTGTATGCGAAGTCGGTCGACTTCCTGCCCATCCGATGGTCCGAAGCTGCTCTATGCAATCCGCAGTTCGTGTGGATGCCCCCGCGGCGCTGAGGCCGAGCATCCAGGGTATCGAGCGCAGTGACGGGCGTTGTCGCCGCGCCTGTGCGGCATCTCAAACCGGTCGGAATAGCGGCTGCGCCGCGGTGGCCGAAGGGTAGTAGCCGCGCCGCCGCCGTCCGGCCGCGCGCCGGAGTGGCGCCTGGGACGCCATTTCACCATGTGGGTCTCAGCCTGCTCAATCTCCACTATCGACTCCAAACTGCGGTTGACCGCATGCAACATGCGGGATATCTTGCCGTATCGCGCAAGCAACTTCCAGATTGGACCTCTCATCTCCCACCACCACGCCACGGGCAGCCCGCCGGCCCGGTGACGTCAGGAGCCCACCATGCTGAAACGCTCCACCCGTTCAGTCGCTCTCGCCACCACCGTCGTGGTCGGGTTCGGGCTGATCAGCGCGGCCCCCGCGGCCGGCCGCACCGACGCAGACCAGCCCGGCCCACGGGTGGTCGACGCCGGTGACAGCATCGTGATCAGCGGTTCGACGTACCGGATGCGGATCGTCAAGGCCGGCTTCCGGTACTCGTTCGAGAATTCATCGGGTCAGCCCGTCGCGCCGGCCCATCCGACCTCCGGCCTGCGGATCAAGACCGCCACCGCGACCGGCTTCAGCGACGCCGCCGGCACCCGGCTGGTCTCCCATTCCGGATCCGCCACCGCCGTGCTGGACGTGACCATGACTGACGGCTCCCGGGTCAGGATCCACATCCAGCCCTCGGACACGTACGCCCGCGTTACCGTGCCAGACCTGCCGGGAACCAGCAGCACGGTCGACTTCCGTACCGGTGGGGTGGCTCCCGCGTACGGGCTCGGCGACTACGGCTCGTTCGCGGACGGCCAACCCGAACAGGGCACGCCGTGCAGCGGGAACGTCCAGGTCCGGCCGAGCACCGAACTCACCGGGCTGGTCCTGGACGACCTGACCAACGAGGGCAGCTGCAAGCGCTTCATCACCAACTTCACTGTCTTCCCCAAGCAGCGCTTTGGCCAGGTGTGGTTCGCCGAAGGTCAGAAGCGGGTCGGTCTCACCTCGGACGAGAACCGGCTCGGTGCCACCGGCGTCGACGAGGTGAACAGCCTGTACTACTTCGTCGGCAGCGATCTGCGTCAGGTGTACGCCGACTACCGGCAGGTCCGGCAACGCCACGGGTACCTCGACGCCAAACCCCGCGAGTCGGCCTTCGGACTCGGCTGGGAGGCGTACGGCGCGCTCGCCTGGGACACGTACCAGTCCTCGGTGATGGCCACGGTCCAGGGGTTCCTCGACCACGGCTATCCGCTCAGCTGGGGCGTGGTCGGATCCGGTTTCTGGCCGGGGCCACGCGGAAACAAGATCGAGGGCACCACGAACAGCTTCGGGATGTGGGACGACACCGCCGAGGAGGGCCGCGACGACGGGCTGCCCAACCCGCGCTATCCCGATCCGGACGCGCTGAAGAAGCTGTTCGCCGACAACGACATCAAGCTCCTGCTCGGCGCCCGTAACAACTTCAAGGCCCTGCCTGCCGACGGCGGCAACTACAACCCGACCTACGACGGGCCGTTCCTGCAGGAGGCGCTGGACAAGGGCTACCTGCTGCGTAACGCCGACGGTACGCCCCGGGTGGTGACCCGGGCCCAGTTCCCCAGCGGTGCCAGCTACGTCCTGGACGGCTCCAACCCGGACGCGGTGCGCTGGTACGTCGACCAAATGCGGCGCTGGGGGGTGGACGGGTGGAAGGAGGACACCATGCTCTACGACCCGAACTTCCACCTCGACGGCAACTGGAACCTAGTCCAGAACGCGCTGCACGACGCCAGCGAACTGCTGATGGTGCGCAACGCGGCGTACTCGGTGCCGGGTGACATGATCCGGATCAACGACACCATCTACGGCACCGGCGAGGTCTACCACGAGGATCCGGACCGGATGCCGGTGAACCTGCTCAACTACGCGGCCTCCGGCGCCGGCAACCTGTCCGGCGACATCATCGGCGGCACCCCCGGTCCGTCGCTGACAGACCCGGCGTACCAGAAGTACTTCGTCCGCAACGCCCAGTTCGACACGATGCTACCGGTTCTGACGTTCGGTAAGGGCCCGTGGGAACTCGGCCGCGACGACTACTCGGCGTCGGTGAAGCGGCTAGCGCTGTGGCACGAGGCGCTGCGGCCGTACATCTACGACGCGGTACTGGACGGATACGAGACCGGGTTCCCGAGCGCGGTGACCCCGCTGCCACTGGCGTACCCGGACGACCTGGCCACCTACAACCTGGCGAACGACACCACCCGACAGTACGAGTGGATGTTCGGCGAGTCCCTGCTGGCCACCCCGGTCTTCGGCGCCGACTTCGCCACGGCGCAGACACGCGACGTGTATCTGCCGGCTGGCAAGTGGATCGACATCGAGACCGGGGCGGTGTTCCACGGACCGACGACCCTGACTGACTACGCGATCGGCACCGACCGGATTCCCGCCTTTGCCGGTGGCAAAGGTGTGCTGGTCACCGGCACGCCGGGCGCGCTCAACGCCGAGGTGTACCCGGTCTCCACCAGCTCCCGCTACACCGCCGGCCGCGGCGGCGACGCCGTCACCGTCGAGAATGCCAACACCGGCTGGGATCCCCGCTCGCTCACCGTGCGGGACACCAGGACCGGCGCCAAGGTCGGCTACCGGATCGACCCGGTGACCGGCGCGCTGCGCTTCCGCGTCACCGAAGGGCACACCTACCAGCTCACCGGCGGCGGCACCGCGGGGCACACCGTCGCGCTGGACACCGCCGCACCCGGCCAGGTCAGCGGCCTGCGACACGACACCGACACCGACACCGACACCACGACGTTGCGCTGGGACCCGGTCGAGGGTGCCCGGTCCTACGTGGTGACGGCGCAGCTGCGGCAGGAGTGTGGCACCACCCCGGAGCTGGTCGTAGGCTCGGCGACCGGCACCAGCCTGGTGTTCGACAACGAGGGTGTCGCCGGGACCTACCGGGTGACCGCGACGAACAACGCCGGCGGCGGAGAGCCATCGGAGCCGCATTCGATCGAGCCGTTGCCCGGCGAGGTGAACCCGGTCGTTGTCGTCACCAACGAGGGGACCCCGACGACCTGCGATCCGGACAACCCGGCGTACAGCGAGTCCGGCAGCTGGCTCTCCAGCAGCCTGAAAGGCTTTGACGGGACGGGTACCCGGTACACGCGAACGGCCGGGCTCACCGCCACCTGGCGCGCGATCCTGCCGGCCGGCCGCTACCAAGTCGAGGTCTGGTCGCCCGGGAACACGATGTGCAGCGCCAACGCAACGTACACGGTCGGTGAGGTGACGGTGCCGGTCGACCAGTGTGCGACCGGCGGGTCGTGGCACTCCATCGGCACGTACCCCCTGACGGCCGGGCTCGCCACAGTCACCTTGACCTCGGGTTCCGGCGCCACCCGGGCGGACGCGGTCCGCTTCACGCTGCGGGAATGAGCGGGCAACGCCCGATGCCGAGGCAACAGGATCCGAGGCATCGGGCGGTGGCGCCATGCAACATGCGGCATGTCAACCCTGACCGCCCAAGTAACGTTCGGAAAGGGACCCATCTGGCAGCGGAATCCAGCAGCAAACAGAGCGTTTGAATGGTCGCTGGGACGTCCTGCTGACCCTAACTGCCGAGCGGTGCGAGATGCGTGTCTCCGATGTGGCCATGACCACCGGCCTCTCCGCCGCGCCCTGGTTGCTGACCACCGATTCGCCGATGTCCATTGTGTCAGGTGCAACCATGTAGTGAGGATGGCCGATGCCGTCGACCTGCGCCTGCTCGGTTAACTTGCGCTCCAACAACGTTCTACCCTTTGAGGCTGACGGCCGGCATCGGTCAATTCATGTACGACAGCAGACAGCTTGCTGCCCTGCTCTGATGTTCTGAATGACTTACGCCCATGGCTGGTCGAACTAATACCCATTAGCGTCTGGTGATCGGGTCGGGATGGCGATAGCGTCCGGGGAACTTCGCCCTGGCGTGCGATGCCGGAGAAGGTCTGACCAAAGGAGATTTCCATGCGCCTGCCCCTCAGCCAACGTGGCGTACCGCGACGAGCTGTCCTCGCCTCCGGTGGGGCCACGGTGGGCGCGGTGGTTCTTGGCGCCCTCCCGGTCCACGCGTCCGACTCCAGCCCGTCGGCACGCGATGGATTCTTCGCCGAGTCGACGGTCTGGGCCAGTGGCGAGGACGGGGTGGTGACGCATTTCGTCTACGGCCTTGCGGTGACTCCTGGCGACACGGTGCTTGCCTTCAGTGAAGCGCGGCTTACTCGCGCCGACGACGGAGCACACCATGTGGTGTGCCGACGGAGCATCGACGGTGGGGTGACCTGGGGCGACACCATCGCGATCGAGACCAGCGAGGGGGAGGCGAGTTGGGTCAACCCGACACCGCTGGTCGACCGCCGGACCGGTCGGGTCTTCGTCTTCTACGCGCTCAACGTCGACAATGCTGCCAGCCGGGTGTTCTTCCGCGCCAGCGACGACGACGGCCTCAGTTGGTCCGATCGGAGCGAGGTGAGCGGCCTCTTCGAAGGTGACGACCAGAATCGGACGTTCCATCTGCCCGGACCGGGCCATGGCATCCAACTCGCGGACGGTCGGCTTGTGCAGCAAGTGTGGCACCGGCGCAGCGTGGAGTTTCCGGCGGATCAGCGGCGGTACGGAGTCGGCGTCATCGTCAGCGACGACCACGGTGCCACCTGGCGGGCCGGCGGTGTGGTTCCGGTGTCACCGACGTACCCGGTCAACGAGTCCCGCCTAGTGCAGCGGCCCGACGGCTCTATCGTCCTCAATGGTCGGTACTCCAGCGCTGGCGTTCATCCGCGGATCACCGCGGTGAGCATCGACCGCGGCGAGTCGTGGTCGCCGCTGGTGTTCGACTCGTCGATCGCCCACTTCACCGCCGTCGACGCGAGTCTGACCCACTACACCGGTAGTCCGGACGGCAATGCGGTCTCCCGGACGCTGTTCAGCCGACCGGACAGCACCACCCAGCGGGAGAATCTGACCGTGAGCATCAGCTACGACGAAGGATGCAGCTATCCCTACAGCCGGACGGTCTACACCGGACGGTCGAGCTACTCCGACATCGCCCGGCTCTCCGACGGGACGATCCTCGTGTTGTACGGCAAGGACATCGCCGAGAATAACGTCGTCGACCATGTCGCGCTCGCACGTTTCGACCTGACGTGGCTCACCGGTGGCAAGGATTCTCTGCACCGTGGTCCACGCATCCGGGAGTTCCGGCAGCCGGCCGAAACGGCGCGGCGGCGGATCAGCGGCGGTGCCGCCGCCGTCGTCGCCGACCTGACCGCGTCGGGATACCGCCTGCTTCGCTACACCGCTGGGGCCGCAGGTGACTACCTCGAACTGTCCGTGCCCGTGCCTCTGCCCGGAGCCTACGTCGTGACGGCGCGGTGCCGGCAGGACGCGGCGGCTGGCGTGGTCAGTGCCTCGATCGTCGGCGTTGGGACGGGAGAAGCCTTCGCACCGGCCATCGATGTCGGTGTGGGCTTCCGTGAGTTCTCCTGCGGACAGTTCGCGATCGCCCGGCCCGGAGTTTATCTACTGAGATTCGCTGTCGACGGACCTGGGGCCGGCGGTGGCACCGGACTGGACCTCGACTACGTCCGCCTCACGCTGGCCCCACGCGGCCGCTGACGTCGGCTCGCGGATCGAACCGTCGAGCCGATCCCCTGAAGTAGACAGTGCCCCATGATGCATGCTCGACCGAACCCTGGAGGTTCCCAGACAAGACCCGACCCGCAGCGGGACTGAACCGGCCTGTCTACGGGGTGGCGACCACAACCGCGCTGGTCACCGCACGAGGCCTGCACAACGGTGATCCGCCCGGCCAGGCACGGGTGGTCAGCTGTTTGCCGTCTGCCACCGATGGCGGGCGGCCCAGGTGTCACATGGTCGCCTGCATCCGTGATTCTCACGGTCGCCGTCGTGCTGTTCCTTGTGGCCGCCCGCGTCGCGATGGCGCTGGCGGTGGCGGGATGGCGCACGGCCCGGCGCGACCGCAAAACCTCGCCCAGGCGCAGGACCGCGACCCGCAGCTGGTCGCCACGCTCGACACCCAGTTCCAGCAGGCCCACACCACCCTGAACCGCTACGCAACCGGCGACACCTGGAAGCTGCACAACCAGCTGACCGCCGCCGACCTGAAGACGCTGTCAGACTCGATCAACGCGCTCGCGGAACCGATCAGCCAGATCGCCGCCGCGATCGCCCACTGACCAGCCCGGCGAGCAGGCCCCGCCGCTCAGACAGCAGGAGACAAGACCGCAGTGAGTTCGACCGGGGTGCAGTTCAGCGTGACCTTCGGCATCGTGCTGGCCGTCCTCACCCTCGCCGCAGCAGCGGTCACCGCCATGGCCGGGCTGCATGTCTGGCGAGCGATCCTAACCGCGACCGTACGCGCCGTCGCCCAGCTGGCGATCGTGTCGGCGATCCTCGCCTGGGTCCTCACCCGCTGGGGCGCGACAGCCGCGTTCATCGCACTGATGGTTGTCGTCGCGACCGCCACCAGCGCCCGCCGGATCAGCAGACAGCGCCGCGCCTGGTCGGCAGGCATAGCGATCGTCGCCGGGGCGGGTCCCGTCCTCGCCCTCATCGTCGCAACCGGGACAGTTCCGGCCAACCCGATCGCAGTCGTGCCGATCGCCGGGATTCTCATCGGCGGAGCGATGACCGCGACGTCGCTGTCCGGCCGGCAGGTGATGGACACGCTGATCGGGCGGCGCGGCGAGTTCGAAGCGCTGCTATCTCTCGGATTCGTCGAATCGGCCGCCGTCCGCGAACTGTGCCGGGACCCGGCCGGTCGGGCGTTACACCCGGCACTCGATCAGACCCGGACCGTCGGCCTGGTCACGCTACCCGGCGCGTTCGTCGGCGTCCTGCTCGGCGGTGGCAGCCCGCTCCAGGCCGGCGCGACGCAGCTACTCGTCCTCATCGGGCTGCTCGCGGCCGAAGGCGTCGCCGTATGGATCGTGCTCGAACTGTTCGCACTTGGAGTCATCCGCTCACAGCGTGAAGGCGGCTGACCCGCCCCAGCAGGCGCACAGCCAACTTCCTCAATCCAGTCGCCCCTCCACGAGCGCCCCCGCCAGCGCCCATTCGTCGAACCGCGAATTGTCCTCGATCCGAAGGCTTGGCCGACAGGCCAGTCCAGAAAGGCGGGCCGGACGCGGCCCGTGGGTGAACGCACCGGTCAGCGGATCGCTCAAAGCTCTCCATCGTGCGCCACGCCGTGACGTTGCTGGCCACCAGAACGAGCGCCCCGGAGCACGACGGAGGCGAGCTGTCAGATCTTCGGAAGGGCGTTGCGGGACCGAGCGCCAGGTCCACCGGCACCCTTGACGGCTGCGGAACGGTCAGGGCAACGGTAACCCGTTCGACCCAAACCGGATCGGCCGCTGCGGCCCGCCGGCAGGCTCGTTGGCCACGCAGCCTCCTTTGAGGACTTCGCCTCTGTGTAATGCCGTCGGCAAGCTCTGCGCCGATGTGTTCTGGCTATGTCGATATGGTGCGCGCCGGGAGGCCCCTAGGTGGATTTGGGTACGATGTTCGTGGTCAGCTGAGTCCGAAATGGAGGCTCGATGAAGGTTCGGAGAGCACGCCGGTCGTTCTTCTTGGCCGTGGTGCTCACGTTGGCATCGTGCGGCTCGGATGACTACGTCGGCGACCCGGAGCCGACGAGTCCACCCGGCCCCCGCCTGGCCGGGCGCATCATCGTTCTTGACGCCGCCGCGCATCGCCTGTTGGCCGTGAGCGCTGCGGACGGCACGCCCACAGTGACCGAGCTGGCGCCGGGGACGGCTGTTGCGAGAATCTCTCCGGACCGCACGGTGCTGGCCCGGCTGACCCTCGACGGCGCGCTCGCGTTGCGTAACCTCGTCTCCGGTGCGGAACAAACCATCGACATGACCGCTGGCGGCAAGACCATTCGCGCCGGGGCGGATTGCCTGACCTGGGCGCCGGACGGCAAGCGGTTGGCAGTCCAGGCCGACGGCGCGCTCTACGTCACCACGCTCGCCGGTGTCGCGACGAAAATCGACGAACGCAAGACGGAGACCTACTACGAGAGCAACGGCAGCGTGACGATTCCGCGCCTCGGGCTGCCCGCACCAGACCCGACCAGTCCGCACTACACCGTCTCCTCGGAAATCGGCTGCGCGATGTGGATCGATCCACATCGCCTCGCCTTCGGCCGGGTGATCACGATGCCGGCATCGGTGACCGTGGAAGCCGGCAACCAGCCGGCGACGATAACCGCCGACACGACGACGGTCGCGCGGATCGGCGACACGGTGGCACTGGCCGACTCGCCGGCACGCTGGGAGATCCTGGACTCCTGCGGCACCAAGCTGATCACCCGACCGCTGGCCAAGGACGAGGATCGCAAACGCTTCGTGGTCGATGGTTCGTCCATGGCAGGTGGCGCCGACGCGCTGCCCGCCGCCGGCGAACTCGGCCGAGACGCCGGGGCTTCGTTCGGGGTGGCCTTCATCCCCGGAACATGCGACATCCTTGTCATCAGCCAGACAGCAAGCACCGTCTTCCACCGAGTGCAGCGCCGTGAAGCCGCGACCGGGGCCTTCCGCGAACTGAGCCCGGTGTACGACGATGACGGGCGGCCACCACTGGGCTTCCCCGGCGACACCATCATCTGGGGACCAGGCGCAGATCCAGCGGTCTACGCGAACACCGGCGGCCAATATGCGCCCCAATTGCTGCAACTACATGATCTCGCTACCGGCGGGATGACCGCGATCAAGGTCGACGGACGCGCCGACACCCTGATCGGATGGCTGCCCTGAAGCTCGTAGAGGCGCAGCCGCACGGGGCGGGTCCACACCTGGCGCCCCGGTCCGCGGTGGCGGACCGGGGCGTTGTCGCGAGGGTCAGCTGACGGCGTTGGCGGCGTCCGCGATGAGGTCGGTGACGATCCTGGGGGTGGCTGAGCATGACGACGTGCGACGAGGTCGGTACCTCGACGATCCTGCGTGCGTTCGCACGGCGGTACATCCAGATCGCCATGCGGGTGGGATCGCTGTGACCGGGCCCGGTCAGGGCTGGCCGGCGGACAGCCCGTGGAGTGCCGGCCGTTCAGGGGGTGACGGCATGTTCGACGAACTGACCGCAGGCGCGGAACCCCAGGCGGCGGTAGACCGGTTCTCCGTCGGTCGATGCCTGCAGGACTGCGATGCGGTGGCCGCGCTCCCGGGCTGCGCGAAGTGCCGCGAGCGTTATGGCACCGCCGTAGCCGCGTCGGCGGTGGGTGGCCAGGGTGGAGATGTTGTAGATGCCGGCGACTTCCGCGTGGTGGAACACTTCGGCGGAGCAGACCGGACGGTTCTCCGCGTAGCCCACCAGGTATCGGGCCGAGCAGGTCGCGGCCAGCGCCTGCGGAGCGGCTCGGGCGAAGAAGTGTCGGACGGTTTCGGCGGGTGGACTCCAGTTCGCGGCGAGGACCGTCGCGTAGTCGGCGAGCTGTTCGGGCGTGGTCACCGCCCGGATGTCCAGTCCCGGGACGTCGGCGGGCGGCGGGGTGTCGTCCAGTTCGGCCCACATCGCCGTCTCCCGTTCGGACACCGGTAAGCCGGCTGCCGTCAGGCGGGCCGTGAGGTCTGCCGGTGTCGAGGCGGGACCCACCCACCAGGAGAAACTGCGGCCGGTGCCGGCCAGCTCCTCTACAGTCCGGGTGATGCGGGCCGTGGCGTCGGCGTCGGTGAAGCGGGCCGCGGCAACGATGTTGAACGTGTCGTCGTCCAGGCCGCTGTCCGCGACCAGGACGTCACCTGTCGCTGTGACGGTCGCGCCAGACATCCTCCGGTGCAGGTGACAGGCGTGTTCCGCCAGGTTCTGCTCCATCCTGTCGGCCAAGTCGGCTTCATCCAAGAAATGATCATTCATAGTGATTGAATCCCAGCATGACCAGGTGAGGATTGCATGCCGTTTCGGCAGTGTCGCACCGTTGACCAGCACTTTTGATACACGCCCTAGGTCATACCACGAACCGGAATATCGTTCCACTTTGAGTCAACGGCTGCGGCTGCCCGGTGAACTCGTGGACACCCGACGGAAAACAGCACCTCATCGGGGGCATGGAAGGCCCATTCCGCGAAACCTTCAGCGCCCAGCCAGCCGCGACTTGCGCCAGTGAGGTCGGGCGCCCGCCGTGTTCTGGTCCAAATTATGGTGGCATTCTCGGCGCACTGCTGCGGAAGGAAGCCAATCGTCGCCTTCACGCCGGCGTCGCTGATGTTGCCGAACACACCCGCTAGAATCACCAAGTCGGCGGGAACAGCTCCCCGGCAACAGGCCAAGTCGCCGGCGTCGCCGTGCACCATCGTCACCGCCGACAGCCCCGCCTCGCTGATGCGCTGGCGTGCGGCAGCCACGTTGCCCTCGTCGTACTCGATCAGACGGGCAACTACCCGCCCTGCGTCGGACCGGGTGGCTAACACATCCACCAGGTCGCGACCCTGGCCCGAACATAGGCGCGGTCGATCACCAAGTCCGTGCCAGAGCCCATTCTTTCGCGTCCGCGAGCACCGTTCCACTTCACGGCCAGCCACGGAGTCAACCTCGCCTCAGCACAATCTCCAGATAGTTGATCTTGGCGGCGTGATCGTTGACAAGGTCATCGGGGTTGACCGGAGGTTTGTGGTCAGGTCCGGGCGAAAAGGTAACCCCCTTGATGCAGCTGGCCGCGCTGGACCTTCGACGACGTGGAGCAGGCCGCGACCACCGTCGTGGATCGATGGCATGTGGGCAAGTGCGACCTGTCGACGGGCAAGCGCCGCTCGGGCAGGGTCGAGAGCTACCGCCCAGGCCGTCATCGACCTGGCCGTCCGCCCGCCCCGCCCGATGGCGTGAACAGGTCAAAATCGTTGCCATCGACACGTGTGCCCTGTTCAAGCCGGCGATGAACCATCCGCTGCCCCACGCCCGCCTCGTCGTCGACCACTTTCACGCCGCGCAACTCGCCGACGCCACGCTGACCGAGGTCCGCCGCCGAGTGACGATTCAGCACCGCAGCCGGCACGCGCCACAAAGGCAACCGCGAGTGGAAGGTCCGCAACCGGCTGACCCGCCGCGCCGACAGCCCGTCCGACCAGCAGTTCGCCGAGCTGCAGTCCGACCTGAAACTGCTGCCCAAGCGCAGGTCGCGGCACTTCACCCCTTCACCGCCATCGAAGTTTTCTACCGGTTCCTATAGCAGAACGCTAGATGGGGAGTGATGTGCGGGCTCGACGGACGTGGGTCGTGAGGCTTGACGGGTCGATGTAAACGGCGACCTCGGCGGTCCCGGTGGATGTGTCCGGCAGCGCCCATGTCAGCTCGCGCGTCTCGCCCGGGCTGAGGATGCCGTCAAGGTTCAGCAACGGATGGGCCACCGGTCCGATCAGCCGGGCCCGGTCGAGCCGGACGTCAACGCTTCCCTCGTTGGCGACGGTCGCCGTGATCACTGTTCCTTCTACCCGATGCTCCGCCGCGAGCGTGACGGTGACCGGCAGCGGGTGGATCGGTGGCAGGGTGGCCGCGATCGCCGCTGCGACGGCGACCGTGTCGCCCTGCGGCTCGGTGGGCGCATCGCCCAGTTCCCTCGCCCATCCTCGTTCCAACTCGAACCAGTCGATCGTCTCGCGGTGCTCACGAAGGTCGTCGAAGAACCGGTTCCAGCGCTTTGTGTAGTAGCCGGCCATGAGGCCCGCCGCGTGTCGGGCGGCGTAGTCGTGCAGTTCGTCCGTTGCGGCAGTGTCGCCCCAGGTCGTGACGAGCGTCGTGATGTCCTCGACGCCGTCTCGACCGGCGGCTGCGGCGGCCTGAGCCAGCCAGGTGCCCAACAGGAACTCGGCGCGGGTACCCAGGATCGCGTCGCATTGCCCGACCATCCGGAGGAACCACGCCGAGAGCCGGTCCACCGCCTCGGCGTCCACCGCGTTGCGGATCTGCGCCAGGAGCCAGCGACTGCGGTTGGACAGCACCTGGACGGTGACGTCGACGAGATCGTGACGGTAGGGTCCGGACTCGCCCGCCCGC
Organism: Hamadaea sp. NPDC051192; assembly: GCF_040682475.1. NCBI lineage: Bacteria > Bacillati > Actinomycetota > Actinomycetes > Micromonosporales > Micromonosporaceae > Hamadaea > Hamadaea sp. NPDC051192. The sequence goes on along the minus strand of NZ_JBFBAZ010000056.1, from coordinate 38,052 downwards.
GGTGCGGCCTCGATGAGCTCACGCCATCCCGCCTCGAACTCGGTCACGTCGTAGGGCACGATCCGGGGGCGCCATTCGATCGCCCGCTCGAGGTCGAGTGCGGGGCGCGCGACAAACAGGGAGTCGGGGCCCGCGTTGCTCCCGTCGATATCGTCGCCGATGTACTGGCCGTACGCGGTGCGCACGAAGGCGCGCCAGGCGCGGATCGCCAGCTCCGCGTCGGTGCCGTAGCGGCGCCGGACGTAGCCGGCGATCCAGTCGTCCAAATTGATCTCGTTGTCGTGCCAGATCACGTCGGCCAGCAGGTCGTCGACGACCGGATTGCTCTCCAGGCTCTCCGCCGCCTGGACGGTGCCGCACAGGCGTCCCGTGTTCCGCAAGCCCGGCAGGCGGCAGATCTCGGGCAGCTTCCCGAAGACGTACTGCCGGCCGCCCCACGTCGAGATGGTGCCGAACACCCACGGCGCCCCGCGGAACGCGTCACGCGACCCCCAGCGCGGGGTGTCGTCCGCGTTGAGGTCCAGCACGAGGAGGCGAGAGTGGTCCACGCCGGCCAGCAGGTCGTCGGTCGGGTTCGTGCCCCAGGCCTGGACCACCCACGTCGCGTCTGGATGCGCGTCCAGCAGCGCGCCCTGCAGGCTGGCGGCGGCGGCGCGGACGTTCATCCCGCCGGCTATTCCGCCCTCGTGCAGGACGTCCATCGAGTAGGCGCCCGACGGTCCGAACCGTTCGCCCTGCAGCCGGTACCAACGGGCCGCGATGTCACGGAAGCCCGGCGATGTCGGATCGATCCAGGTCGGCCGGTCGAAGCCCAGCCACGTCCCTTGCGGTACCGCAGACAGGTCGTCCCGACCGTCGACGAGTTCCTGCGGCACGAAGCCCGCGAAACCCGGCAGCACCGGCGTGATCTCCAGCTCCCGCATCCGGTCGAGGATGCGGCGCCCCAGTACGGCGCGCTTCTCGAGCAGCTCCGCAGGCTGGCCGCCCGCGAAGCTGTGCAGGTTGCCCAGCCACTGCCAGGGCATGTGCCCCGGCATGCTCAGCCAGCCGCAGGCCTCCTTGTCGGAGCGGCCGAGTTCGACCAGCAGATCGCGGTAGACGATCTCCTGCCCGGTGAGCACAAGCACGTGCGTCGTGCCCGACCAGGCCAGGAAGTCGATCTCGCGCTCCCACTCGGGCCATTCCCAGTACGGCGCTGAGTACCCGGAGACGGTGTGGTTGTGGGCAAAGCGGTGCGTGAGCCGGGTGGAACGGTGGATGGGCGAGGTCGGGGCCGGCAACAGCTCCGGAAGCCGGTCGCCGTGCCGGCTCAGATGTCCGTGGGCCTCGTGCGAGACATACCAGCGAACACCGGCCAGCAGATCGGGGACGCGGTGGCCGGTCACGCGGACCCGGCCCCCGGCATCCTCGATACGGAATTCGCTGCCCGGCCCGTGATCAACGAGCAGCTCGAAACGTTCAGCACGCTCTGGTCCGAGCAGCCGTCCGAGGACTTCTCGGGCGGCTGCGGAGCTCGTTGTGGTCATGGACCGGCCTTTCGAAGGAACTAAGCGGATGAGTGGGACTGCTACTTCTTCAGCGCGGCGGTCGCGGCCGCCTCGGCGTTCTTCAACGCGTCGGCCGGCGACTGCTTCTGCAGGAGGGCCTTCTCAAGTTCGACGGACAGCGCGTCAGCAATTCCGGCGTAGGCTTCGATTGAGGGGCGGCTCCTGGCGTAGCTCAGCTCGTCGGCGAACACCTTGATGCGCGGGTTGTCGGCGAGGTACTTCGTCCAGGACGGGTCGGCGGCGGTCTTATTGTTGGTGGGCAGGAAGCCGCCGGCAATGTCCCACTTCGCCTGCACCGTCGGCGTCAGCCAGTACTGCAGGAACGCCCAGGCTCCGTCTTCCTGCGCCGACGTGCTCTGCAGGATGTAGGAGTTGTTCGATCCCAGGTTCATGGCCGGCTTGTCAAGGGGAGGCATCGGCGCGACCCCGACGTTGTCCTTGCCGAGGGCCTGGTCGAGCACTCCGAGGTTGAAGGCGCCGTTGAGGGCCATCGCGACCCGTTTGGAGGCCATCGCTGCGGTGTTCCCGTTGTCGCTCGGCGTCTGGAGGCTGGTGGGGTAGGCGATGCCGTTCTTGACCATGTCCGTCCACGCGGTCAGTGCTCGCACCCCGGCCGGGCTGTTGAACTCGACCGCCGTGTTGTCGGCGTTCATGAACTCGCCGCCGGCGCTCCACAGCATGGATTGCCAGTAGTACGGTCCGGTCCCGCCGGTGCCGATCGGAAGGTACATCCCGTATTGCTTGGTGCCGATGGTCAGCTTGGCGGCGTCTTCCTGCAGCTCGGCCCAGGTGGTCGGCGGATTCGCGATCCCGGCCGCCTTGAACATTGCCTTGTTGTAGATGAGCGCATAGTCGCCGCCTTGCGTCGGCAGCGTGTAGACCTTGCCATCGAAGGTGCCGGTATCCAGCATCCCCTTGGTGAAGTCGCTCTTCTTGACCGTCGCATCGGCGGCGTCGAGGTACTTGTCAAGCGGTACGACCGAGCCCGTGGCGATGATTTGTCCGACGCTCTGTGGTTGGCCGTCGTCGAGCACGAGGTTCGGGGCTTGCTTGTTCTTGATGGCGTTGATGAGCTTCGCGTGCGCTTCGGTGCTCGCCGGCTGCGTCTCGAGTTCGACCCTGTACTTGTCCTGCGATGAGTTGAACTCGCCGATGAGCTGCTTCTTCAACGGCTCGGTGGAGCCGGTGCTGCCGGCCCACACGACGATGGTGGTCCGGGCACCGTTCCTGTCGCCGTCGTTGCCATTCACCGAGCCGCCGCAGGCGGTCAGCGCGAGTACGACGACCGCCGTGGCGGCACCGGCGATCCCGGCGCGCACGCGGTGACGGGTGGCGGACCAGCGGAGGGGCTGAGATCTCATGCGTGCTCCTAGGGGTGGGGCGAGTTGTGCGACGTCGTGCAGAGTTCAGCGCAGGCCTCCGGACATGGCTGCGACGAGCTGCCTTTGGAAAATGAGGAAGACCACGATGACCGGGATGATCGCGAGCGTGGATCCGGCCATGAGCAGGCTGAAGTCCGTGGTGTTGTTCTCGCCCTGCAACTGGGCGAGTCCGACCTGCACCGTGTAGTAACTCGACTTGGTGGTGACGAGGTATTGGAAGAAGAAGTTGTTCCAGTTGTAGACAAACGACAGGATCGCGAACGAACCGACCATGGGCCGGGCCATCGGCGTCATGATCGACCAGAGGCGGCGCCAGATGCCGGCGCCGTCGACGCGGCTGGCGTCCTCGATCTCTGTCGGGAACGACTGGAAGAACTGGCGGAACAGGAACGCCCCGAGGATCGACGGCACATTCGGGATGATCAACCCCTGGTAGCTGTTCAGCCAGCCAAGTTGGGATAGCAGCGTGACCAGCGGCGTGAAGACGACCTCGAAGGGCACCATCAACGCGGCGAGCAGGATGACGAAGATGACCGTGCGACCCCGGAACCGCATCCGTGCGAAGGCGTAGCCCGCGGCCAGACTGGTGACGATCTGACCGAACGTCGCCAGCACCGTGACCACCGTGCTGTTGAGGTAGTAGCGGCCGAACGGCGCCACGGTAAAGAGACGACCGTAGCTGTCGAACCGCCAGTCGCTCGGTAGGAACGTCGGCGGGAAGGCCAGCGCTTCGCTCGACGACTTGAAGCTCGTCAAGACCATCCAGGCGAACGGACCGAAGAAGATAACGACGCCGACCAGGAGTACCGCGTGCCGCGCGACGAGTGGCGCGGTACTGCGAAGCCGGAGCACACGATTCATCTCCGCCACCTCACACCAGCTCGGTGGCGTCGCGCCGAGAGAGGACACGAAGCTGCAGAAGCGACACCACGATCCCGAACAGCAGCAGCAGGACAGCGGCGGCGCTTGCTGATCCGCCTTGGAAGTACACGAAGCCCTGCTTGTACACGTAGTACAGGAGCGTCTCCGTCGACTGGAGCGGACCGCCGCCGGTCAGCACGTACACCTGGGTGAAGACCTGCAGGGCGGAGATGACCCCGGTGATCGCGAGGAACCCGGTGGTGGGCCCGACGAGCGGGAGCGAGATAGAGAAGAACCGCCGTAACGGCCCGGCGCCGTCAAGCTTCGCAGCCTCGTGGTAGCTGGCAGGGATGTTCGCGAGCGCCGCCGAATAGATGATCATCGAGTATCCGACGCCCTGCCAGATCGAGAAGACGATGACGGAAGCCAAGGCCCACGGCTCAGTGGCAAGGAATCCGATCGGGGCGACGCCTACCGCGCTCAGTGCGTAGTTGACGACGCCGCCGAGCGGCGACAGCAGGTAGCCGAAGACCAGAGCCGTACCGACCGTCGGCGCGATGTGCGGTACGAAGATGAGCGCGCGGTACAGACCACGGCCCCGGAACGGCGTGGAGAGCAGCGCAGCGAAGAACAGCCCGATGGCCATCGTGCACGGCACCACCACTGCCACGTAGATCGCGGTGTTGCCGGTGGCCCGCAGGAACTCGGGATCGCGCAGGAGTGCGAGGTAGTTGTGCAGCCCCACCAGCGAACCGGTCTGGCCGGTGGCAGGGTTCCAGTTCGTGAAGCTGTAGTAGACGGTCTGGGCGAGCGGGTAGAGGTAGAAGACCATGAGCAGGACCGTCGTCGGCGCGATGAGCAGGTAACCCGCGCCGCCTTCGCGCCGCTGCGAGGCGGTCATCGGGGTGGCGGTCCGCCTCCTTGCCCGCACTCCGGCTGACAGGGCTACTTCCTCGGACATGTCACCTTCCTATCGCTCGCTAGAAATAATTTCAACTGATGGAGCCGATCGGAGCAATCTTTTCCTCAGGGTTATCCGCCCGTTCAGAGACGGGCGCCACCGAATCAGTTGCTGTCGACCGCGAACCAGCGCGCCCGATAGATCTGTGCGCCGGGCAGCGTCCTGAATGCCTGGCGACTGTCACCGAAGAAGTCGACTTGGTCGGTCACCCAGTCGCACTCGTCATTGAGCTTGGGCGTTGTCTGCAGCACAACACCCGATCGGAGGTCGGTCCCGACGCTCTTGACGTTGGGCCGGTCGACTGCTGTGCCCGGAGGAGGTGCCGCGACAAACTCTCCAGCGAAGGTGTCGAACTGGTACACCCCGCCACGTGTCGTCACCCAAAGTCGCCGAGGATCGCCGGCGACCGGCTGCAGATCATGGCCGCCCACGTTCGGAAGGTCATAGCTTGCACGGCGCCGCAGCGTCGGGGAGGCAGGAGAGCCGCCCACGTCGTACTCCACCAGGAGGTCGTCCCCGACCGCCCAGAGCGCTTGCGTGTCATCCCGCCACAGCACCTCGTGCGCACCGGGCAACCGGTCCTCGACATGGGCGTCCGAGCGCGGTCCCTGGCTCGCGGTGTACAGCCGGACCCAGCCTCCCGTGCTCGCCGCGGCCGCGACGTTGCCGTCGGGCAGCCGCTCGATGCCGTGCGGATTCGCCTCCGCGCCTGCGTTCACTGACCAGGCCACTGCGCCGCCCTGCGGGTAGCGCACCGCAGCCAGGAGCCCACACGAGTCCGACACGAGCACGTACTGCTGCCCCGTCGACGCGTCGCGGCGCAAGCGGGCGTCGTTCGGCAGGCGCCATGACCCCTCCAAATCCTCGACGCCGCTGTCCGCATCTGGCCCCCACCGCCACAGGACGGCCGACTCCTGCGACCAATCTCGATCAGGGTCAAGCACCAGGATGCGACGGCTCGCCTGATCCGTAACGACGACCGGGGTCGTCGCGGCGGTGCCACTCGCCACGGTCCGGCTCGTCTCCTGATGCCGGGCCCGGTGGTCCGTGGCCCGGGTCTGATAGGGAGCGGTCGCCTGTCCCGCGAGGTCCAGCAGCCGCGTCGCCTTGCTCGCGCGGCGCTGGGACACGCGAACGTAGAGGGCGTCGGTCACGAAGAGCTGGGCGTGTCGGCCCGCGGTGCCCCGGTAGCGCGCGGTAGCGCTGCGCGCTGTCGTCACCAAGGTCAAATCGGCCTCGGTGACCAGCGGCGCGTAGGCGCTGCTCGTAATCCCCGCGGTGAACGCGCCCCGATCCCTGGCCACCGTCAGCAGGTCGAGGGCGTGCTGCGCTGTGCCCGAGTGGCTGATCGCGATCGCCACATCACCGGCACCGAGGGTCACGGCGTAGGCAGCCGCAGTTGTCACGTCGGGCGAGGTGAGCGTGACGATTCCGATGCCGATGAGCTGATCGGCGAGGTAACGCGCGACCTGCCCGCTCCCCCCGAAGGCAAAGATCTGCACCTGCCTGGCCTCGTCGACAGCGGCGGCGAGCCGGCCCAGCGCCTCGGTGTCCAGCAGCGTCGCAGTACGACGGATGGCGTTGATGCTCGATGCGGCGATCAGGTTCACCGTGTCGCGAGCACTGGCGGAGGGCTCGATCTCGCCCGTGGGATCGGCATCCAGATCCGCCGCCGCCTGCCCGACCTCAGTGGCGAGCGCCAGCCGGAGCGCCGTATACCCGTCGAGGCCGACCGCGCGGCAGAAACGGTTGACCGTGCCCACCGAGGTGCCCGCAGTCTGAGCGAGCTCGACGATCCCCACGCTGGCGGTGAACTCCGGGTTGCCCGTGACCGCGTCGGCGACCCGGAGGAGGCTCGCTGAGAACGTCGGTCGTGCCGCCGCGATCCGCTCGAGCACGGTCGGCGCCTGCGCCGTCTGCGTCATGCGGCAGATGATCCATGCTCCCGGGTCTGTCGTCAACTATTTCAACTTGCGATAGGTTGCTGGTATTCATTTCCAACGAGATCGGACCACTAGCCGCATGAATCTCCAGCGCCTCGCGCCGCCGACCAACGACCACGTGGCCCTCCTTGTCGACGTCGGCGGGGTGCTCCTCCTTCCCAACGCCGCGCTCCTCACGCCGGTCATCGCCCGCCACGGCGGCGTCGATACACCCGAGGCGTTCATCCGAGCGCACTATGCGGCCCACAACGCGGCATTTCCCGCCGATGGGAAGCCCCGCGGGGACTACTACGAACTCCTCCCTCGCTACGCAGGAGTGCCTGAGGACCATTGGCGTTCCTGCGCCGCGGACTACCTCGCGATCTCCCGCACGCGCAACATGTGGCACGCGCCGGATCCAGAGTCGAAACGGGCGCTCGGGGAGATCGCAGCGGCCGGAATACGCATTGCCATCGTGTCGCAAGCTGACGGCAGGATCGCGCAGATGCTGCTCGACGCCCAGATGTGCCAGGAGGGCGACGGACCTGGCATATGTGTGGACGCCATACTCGACAGCGCGATCGTGGGCTTCGACAAGCCAGACCCGCGGTTCTTCCGCGCAGCTCTGGATCGCCTCAGCGTGGATGCCTTCCACGCTGTCCACGTCGGGGATACCGTGCCGGCCGACGTCCGCGGCGCCCAGGCCGCCGGCATCCTGGCGATCCACTACGACCCCTACGACGACTGCGATGACCCAAGCGACCACGAGCACATCCGTCGACTGCAGGAGGTGCGCGCGTTCCTCACGCCACAGCCACAGCCGCAGCCGCACAAGTGAATCGAGCAAAGATCAGATACAGGCGCAGTCCCCAGAAGAGCCGCGAATGTGAGGCACAGTAACCAATGGGCCGCCCAGCCGGCAGCATCCGAACGCTACATGGTGGGCCGCAGGGCGGCGACATAGTCGTGGTAGGTCGATGGCTGGCGACGCTCCGGTGAGTTGATCACGGTTTGGGCGCGGTGGCGTGTCGGGGGCGAAACACAACAAGGCTCCAGGTAGGACAGTCGGGTCCTGCGAAGGATCCGCTGCTTGGGGAGCCTTGTTGGCCACACAGCCTGCCATGCCGCGCCCGTTCTCCGAGCCCGGCGTGGCCCGCTGTGTTGACCTGCTGGAACTGTTCACCCGGCTGCCCGACCCGCGGCACCGGCGCGGTGTGCGGCATCAGATCGCGACGATCCTGGCCCTTGCCGCTGCGGCGGTGCTGACGGGTCTGCTGCACCGATAGGTGACAGGTGTGGTCACGCGGCCTGACGGACCGGTGGGGTCCTGACGTTTCACTGACGGCCCGCCAAGGCTGCCCGACAGATGTCCGCAACGGTGCTGATGACGAGAAGACCTCAGCGCGTCAAGGGCGCGTCAGGACCAAGGCTCGACGCATTGTGATTTCGTCAAGGACCCTGCCGGTGGCGCAGCCGGCTGCGTTGACTCGGGCGAGTGCAGCCTGTTCCCCTCTGGCGGGCGGCCCGGACGGCCTGTGGACTGGCGGTGGCGACGACCTGCTCGGCGATCACCCTGGCCCTGCCTGCCGGGCACCCGATGCTCTCGTACGCGCTTCTCGACGTCGCCCTACTGTGCTTCAGCGCGCTCACCGCGGACGCGATCGCCGCGACGCTCGCCGGACTGGCCGGGTACGCCTTGTTCCAAACCTTCGTCGTGCATACGCCGGGGGATGTCGCCGGGCACGGTGCGGTCGAGGTGTGGCGGTTCACCGCCGTCGTCCTGTCCGTCGCCATTGGACTGACCATCGGCCGAGCGCTGCGGTTAGTCCGCCAGCCGTGACGCACGATGTTTCGCCCTCGTGATGTCGTCAGCGGTCTCCAGCGACACCACGAGGGCGAAAGTTCAGCTCCTCGAACGGCAAGCGTCACCCTCGTCCGATCCACTGAGCCGAACGCCCCCGGAATCTGCAGAGCCAAACCGACACGCGTACGCGCATGCCCCGAACCCTTCTCCGGTATGTTTGCCGGCGCAACAGCAGCACCGTCGGGGCGTGACGGTGGACGTCACTTCTCATCGGCGCCGGGCTTGTCGCGGATGGACTCCTGATAGATCTCCGCGTAGGTACGCGAATCCTTGATCAGGTCGTCGCAGAAGGCGGCTACGTCAGTACCGATGAGTTCCGTTACGCCTTTGCCCGCCGCGACTCCTTCTTCGAAGAAGTCGACGATCCCGGGGAGCAGGTGCCCGTCGGTCAGGTCGACCGGACCGACTTTGAACAGGTACTTCTGCATCTCCTGGTAGACGATCCGGTAGTCCGGCGGAAGCGCCTTGACCCGGGCCACGTGCGCTCGCCATTGCCGCTTGCCTTCGATGATGTCCTGGATGCTCATCTCAACCTCCCAGCCGGCCCAGTTTGCGAGCCACGTTGCGGTTCAACTGCTCACGCCACCGATCCCGATACGTCCGGGCGCCGTGCCCGCCCGCCAGCGCAGTGCAGAAGCCGCCGATGTCATCACCGAACACTTCGTCGACGCTTTGCCCGTCCGCGGCCGCCTGTTCCAGAAGGGCCAATGCCGCGTCGGCGATCGGCGTCAAGTTGCGGCCACTGAAGTCCCCGTACGGAAACAGGCAGCCCACGACCTGCCCCCAGGCCGCTTGACAATCCGCGGGCAACGCCGCGGCGCGCGCCGCGAAGGCGTTCCACTGCCGCGTCAGATCGCTGCCCGTGACTTTCTCCCAGAAGTTCATCTCCCGCCCTCCCTCAAGCTGTCGATACGCGACGAGACGTAATGCCACTTCGCCCAGAACCGCGCGAGCTCTTGACGCCCGGCGTCGTTGAGCGTGTAGAACTTGCGGGGCGGGCCGACCTCAGACGGCCGCTTCGTCACGTCGACCAGTCCGTTGCGCTCCAGCCGCAGCAAGATCGTGTACACCGTGCCCTCCACGACGTCGGCGAAGCCGAGTTCGTTCAGCCGGCGCGTGATGGCGTACCCGTAGGTTTCCTCGTTGCCGACGATGTGCAGCACGCAACCCTCGAGCGTGCCCTTCAGCATCTCCGTCAAGTCGTCCACCGCGAATCCTCCGGCCCAGTACCTAGTGCCACCGAGTACCACTACACGGTACCACTTAGTAGCCCGGCCGCAAGCCCCCCGCGAGAGGCGGTCGTGGCGCCGCGCCTGTTGACACGATCGGCGGCGTCACGGGCGGTCAGCCGGCAGACTGACCGCCCGAGGGCGGCGGTTCAGTTGACCGGGCGGAAGGTCCCGTCACGGTCGCCTTAGCAGCCAGGTCGCACAGCGGCCAGATCTGCGTCTTGGCGGCCACAGCCGTCGGCGGGAGGCTGCGTGTGATCACGGCTTGTCCCGTGGACTGCCCCGGCACGCACTGCTCGTGGCTGTTGAGATCGAGTCCGCCGCCGACGATCTTCCCGGTGTCGTCGCGGAAGACCATGCTCACGCCCCGTGGGATCAGCGTGCGGCAGGACGACACCGTCGCGGTGTAGTCCAGCGTCCCGGACTGATCGTCCACGCTGGACTTCGTCAGGGACCTCGGCTGCGCGGCGCGCCTGGTAGCTGGTCGCTGAGCGGGGCCCATCGCGTCGGATCGACCCGTCACCTGAAGCTGGGCGACGTCGACCCGGTCACCCGACGGTTTCTGCCGGACGTAGGAGTAGGTACCGACCGGCACCTTCTCCCCTGGTCGGATCAGCGGAACCGCCACGATCAGGCCGGCTGCGTCGTCGGCCCGCGCGTCTCGGCTGCTGCTGTCGGCGTACCCGAAAACGAGCGTGGCCTGATCGGCCACCTGGCTGGAGGTGTTCTCGACAACTGCGCCCAGGCTGATCACCGCGCGGGCCGCGCCTTGTTAGGTGAAGCCCTGCTCGACGATCTTGAGGCCCCCGGAGGGTGCCGTCGCGACGGTCCCCGATGGGGCCGCGCCCAGTGCGCAAGCAGTGGCGCCGGGCTCGGCGTGGGCGTCGGGTCAAGATCGGCGCGCTCGCCGTTGCGTCGAGGCCCGCCCGGACGCGATCGTCCGGGCGGACCCAACCGGGCGGATCAGCGAGTCCGGACCGGCGCCGGTGCTGGGACCGGCACAGTCTTCGCCGCCCGGTTGACGTCACCGCGCCCTGGCCACCAGGCGGTGTGGCCGAGCAGCGCGGTGAGCGCCGGCACCAGGAACATCGACATCACGAACGCCGCCAGCAGGATGCCGGTCGCGACGGAGAACCCAATCTGCTGCAGGAACGACACCGGCGCAAGGGCCAACACCGCGAAGGTGCCCGCGAGGATCAAACCGGCCGCGGCGACGGACGGTCCAGCATGTTGTACGCCGAGAGCAGCGGCCGCCCGGGGCTCGTTGCCGGCCCGGGCCTCCTCGCGTAGCCGGGCGATCATGAGGATGTTGTAGTCGGTGCCGATCGCCAGGACGAACAGGTAGAGCACGATCGGCAGTTGGAACGTCACCCCCGGGTGGCCGGCCACGTCCTGGAACAGGTAGATGGCCGCACCCAGCGTGGCCGCGAAGTTGAGCAGCACCGCGATCACCAGATAGACCGGCGCGACGATGCTGCGCAGCAACAGCGCCAGGATGATCGCGATCAGCAACGCCGCCACGGGCAGGATCACCGACAGGTCGTGGTTGTTGGCCGAGTTGATGTCGGCGTAGATCGCGGTGGTCCCACCGACGAGCACCTTGGTGCCCGGCGGCGCGACAGCGTGCAGGTCGCCGCGCAGGTGATCGTGGACCAGCGTGATCGCGTCGTTCGAGGCCGGGTTGACCGTGAGGAGAAGGCTGAACACGGCCACCTTGCCGTCGGCCGCCTTGGCCGGAGGCTGTACGCCGCCGACGCCGTTCACCTTCCCAGCCGCCGCCGCGAACTGGTCGAGCTGGGCCTGCGTCAGCTGGCTGCCGTCGCTGGTCGTCAGGTACGCCAGCGTCGGGTCCAGCGCCCCTTGCGGGAATCCTCGTTCCAGGTCGGCGGCTGCCTTCGCCGATTCGGTGGTGCTGGGGAAGCCGGCCGCGAAGTCGTAGTCCGCCTTGAACTTCAGCGCCCCGCTGGCCAGTGCGATCAGCACCAGGCCGGACAATGCGGCGGCCATCGCCGGGCGCCGGCCGACCGTCCGGCCGATCCGGGCGAACGCGGTGCCCTTGGGCTCTCGCTTCCACGCCTTCGACGGCCAGAACGTCGCCGGGCCGATGAGGCTGACCAGGGCCGGGATGAGGGTCAGGCCGGTGATCATCATGACGAACACGGCGATCGCCAGTGCCGGACCGAGCGAGCCGAAGCCGCCGAAGGTGGCCAGTAGCAGCACCAGGAAGGCCACGATGACCGCACCGGCGGCCGACGTGATCACCTCGCCGACCCGGGCGACGGCGTACGCCATCGCCGTCTTCTTGTCGTCACCGGCCCGCAGTCGTTCCCGGAACCGGAACAGCAGGAACAGGATGTAGTCGGTCCCGATGCCGTACAGCACGATCAGCAGCAGCGTCTGCAAACTCTGGTCTACATGGAAGCCGAACGCCTTGCCCGCCGCCGCGATCAGGTTGGACGACACCTGCAGGACGACGCTGATGACCAGGATCGGTAGCAGCGCTGCGATCGGACTGCGGAAGATGAACAGGATCAGCACGATGATCAGCGCGAAGGTCGCCGCGCCGACCACCGCGAACGCCGTCGTGAAGGTGTCGTTGTTGTCCACGACCTGAGCGACCGACCCGGTCACCCCGGCGCTCAGCGCGCTGCCCGCCAGGTTCGTCTTGATCACGTCGCGGGTCTGCTTCACCGCGTCCAGTTGGCCTTGGGCGTCGGTCATCGACGCGGTGACCGGGACGTTGATCAGTTGCACGAGTTTGTTGGGCGCGACCGCTTGCGGGCCGGTCAACGGCTGCCCGATTCCGGCGATGTGCGCGCCGCCGATCGCGGTCGCCAGCGCCCCGATCCGCTCGGAGTCGGCCGTGGTCAGCTCGCCCCCGTCGGACCGTTTCACCACCACGATCGCGTTCGACGTGGCCTGCTCCGGGAACGCGGTCTTGGCCAGCTCGATCGCCTGCACCGACTCGTAGGAGTCCGGCAGGAAGCTGCCCTGGTCACCGCTGGTGATGTCGGACAGGCTGGGCAACAGGCCGATCACGAGCATCGCGCCGGCCAGCCAGCCGCCGATGACCCACCAGGCCCGTTTGACGACGAACCTGCCCCATCGGTCGAACATTGCTTTCCTCCCCTTTTATGCCACGGTCACGGCCGTCGGATCGGTGCCGAATCCCTTTTGAGGGTGGGCGACACCCACGGCGGCACATCCGTGAGCAGCGAACCTAGCTCCATGGGTGTGCCAATCTGGCACCAGTATGGCACACAGTGATGCCAAAAGTTCAAGCGGTGGTGCCATAGTTATGCCAAGATGGTGCCACCGGTGCGCTGGAACCGACATCTGCGGCAGTGGACGACCGACGGCTTGGCAAACTCGGCGCGCCGCTGCCGCGGCCTTCCCACCGATCGCCATCACCGCCGCTAAACGGCCGAATATCGACCAGAGTCGAGCGCGAAGAACGCGACCTCGCAGGGTCGGCATACCGAGGCCGCGCATCGCATGGCTCGCGCATCCCGTCGGCGCCCAGAGATCGCCGTGGCCGCTGCTGGCTCAGCGCCGGCGCGCGGCCGCCGGGTGGTTGATGGCGTGACGCATCCACCGTTGGCCCAGGCCAAGACCGACGGCCACCGCGAAGACGGTCAGGTTGAACGCGCAGGTGACTCCATCCAATGGCAGCTCGCCATCGACATCCCGCCCCGCCAGCACGTGGCCGCAACGTTCGCCGAACTCGCCCGCGCGATCTGACCCGAGCACAGCTTCACGGTCCACCGTGCCCTGCGATCCGACAACGCATCGGCGCTGTTCGAAGTAACGGATGACGCGTGCAGGGTGGCACGAGTCCACGACGACGGCCGCATCCGCTATCTCCCGTTCGTAGCGGTTCGGGGTAAATATCACGTACGTCTGGCGGTCCCAGGACGATTCTTCAGGGCGCGGGGCATATAGCCGGTGTCACTGGGAAGCGGAAACAGGGTGGGCACGCCCGACCGCGAACTCGATGAAGGTGAGGGCGCCGGCGCAGTGCGGGAGTTGCTCTTGGCCTCCGTCTTCTACGTCGCTTACACCGCCGCACGGTTGCTGGCTGCCGACGACCGGGCTCCCGCGCTGCGGCGGGCGCACCGACTCCTCGACTTCGAGGCTGTCTTCGATCTGGACTGGGAGCACGGGATCGTTCGCTACGTGGCTGCCCATCCACTCGTCGGACTGCTGTCGTGCTTCTGGTACAGCACCGCTCACTATGTCGGCACGCCCCTCGTGCTGATCTGGCTCTACCGTCGGGGGCGCCACGTCTACCTGCCAGCCAGACGCGCGCTGCTGGTCGCCACGGCGCTCGGACTGGTGATGTACCTGCTGTTGCCGACGGCGCCGCCGCGGATGATGGCCGGCTACCCGGACATCTTGTCCATCCACTCCGACGCCGGCTGGTGGGGCGCTGACGCTTCCGCGCCACGCGGCACCGGGAGTCTGACCAACGAGCTGGCCGCGTTCCCGTCGCTCCACGCGGGCTGGTCCCTGTGGGTGGCGCTGGCACTGCATCGCGGGGCGCGACGGTGGTCGCTGCGCATCGCGGGCTGGGCGTACGCCGGACTGAGCGCGCTCGTCGTCGTCGGCACGGCCAACCACTGGGTGCTCGACGTGCTCGCCGGCTGGTTAGTCGTCGTTGTCGCCTGGATCGCAACCAAACGAGGTGGACGACGAGGCGGGTCGCCAGGACGCAAAACGCCTTCGCCATCACCTTCCCCGACCGGTTCCCGGCCGCCGAGACCTACTGAAGATCCGCCGGAACACCGTTAACGATCGTTTGACAGTCCTGCCAGCCCGCGCCCATGCGGTCATCCTGTCGGCGCTCGGGGCGCGTGCTCGAAGTTGACGTGCGGACGCCCTTTGGGCGACCTACTGGGCCTTGGGCGTAAGGCTGTCCAGGATGTAGTTGAGGCCGGTGGTGAAGATGAGTTCCTGCCGGTCTGTCGCACGCGGGACGTGCGCGTCGCGTACGACGCGGATGAAACGTGGGTATTTGCCGCCTTCCTCAACTAAGTCCATGTACGGCCCCAGGACTCGGGCCCACTGGTCGGCATCGAGGCTTACTCGCCGAAGGGCCTGCTGCTCGGCTAGCTCGCGGGTCGTGAGACCGCGAACGAAGGACTGCAGAATCTCGCTGGCGACGAGCATGTCGTCGATCGTCAGACCCAAACCGTCCATGGCGCCCAATCCGTATTCGTGCCAGGCCAGGGAGTTCGGTCCGAAGTTGGGCCGGCCGGCGGCGACACTGATCATCCACGGATGCCGCAGGATGGACCCGCGAATGCGGTGGGACAGCCCGGACAGGTCGCTGCGCCAGTCACCGCTCAGTGGTGGAGGCGGACCGTCCTCGCCCTCGACCCAGTCGACCATCAGGTCGTACATCTCATCCTTGCTGTCGACGTAGCCGTACAGGGAGGCCGTCCCGACTCCCAGCACTGTCGCGACCTTGCGCATCGACACCGCCTCCAGCCCCTCGGCGTCGGCCAGGGCGACCGCGGCCGCGGCAATCTCCTGCCGGCTCTTCGACGGAGCGGGCCCCTTGGCCGCGCGTTCCGGACGCATCCAGATGAGTTCATGCGCCCCGGATGATCCCTTTTCGCGTTCCGTCGGCAATCTCACTCCTGGCTTGTCAAACTGCTGTGGCGAGGTAGCTTAACAGGCGTACTCCGAACGACGTTCGGAGTACGAGCTGAGGAGAAACGATATGGCACTGCAGGATCAGCCCGCGTACATCATCAAGATGCGCGCCAAGCCGGGAATGGGCGACAAGCTTTTCGAGCTGGCCACCGTAGGCATGGAGAAGTCGGGCTCTTCCGACCGGTTCATCATGGCCCGCGAGGATGACGACCCGGACGTGCTCTGGAACATGGAGGTCTTCAAGTCCGACGAAGCCAAGGACGCCTACGAGACCAGCCCACTCGCCGACGAACTCCGGGACGAGATCATCGGGCTGCTAGCCGAGCCACCGATGCGGATCGCGGTACACCCGTACTCTGCCGCGCCAGCCAGCTGGGTTTCAGCCGGGCCGGCCTGCCGCTGCGAACGCGGCGGGAAGTCGACTGCCTTGGTAGACGCCGTAGGGCACCCGCCTTGCCCAACTGCTGGTCCTCGAAGTCGTTAGTAGACACCTGGACCGGACAACCGGTCGGTTCCCACTCCCGGCCCCTGTTCACGAACAGGCCCACCAGTTCCTTCTTCTTGGTGTCCACGCTGATCACCGGCTGACCCGCATCCCGGCGAGCGCGGGCCTGCTCGTTGAGGTGGCGAAACTGCGCATCGCGGTCCGGGTGCTGGTCACCTTCGATGGTGTTGACGTTGCCTTGCAAGCTGAACCCCTCGCGCGCAGTAGATCCGCGACCGTGTCGGCCGAGACCCGATGGCCTCGTCGGGTCAGCTCAACTGCCAGCTTGCGGGTCGACTTGGTTGTCCACCAGCATCCAGATCGGACACGCCTCGCGACAAGATGCTCTCCACTACCCCGGCCACCCGCGCCACCACACAGATCCCACGATGGCCAAACGCCTCGGCACCCATCAAAAGCCGACGCTGCCGCTCATCCAGATGCGGGAAGATCGCCGCAAACTTCGCCGCCAGCAACTCCTCTGGCTCTGCCATCGCCGAGTCCAAACCACATTAGACCGTGCGCGTGTCGGAAGCGGCTAGTTGTTTCTCTGCGCTCCCTTATTGCGGGACGTATCCCGCCGCGCGGCAAACGCTGGCCACCTTGTGCTGTGCCGTCTGCGCTTGCATCAGCGCGGTCAGTTTGGCGTTGCGATTGTCCGTCGACGGATTGGCTTCTTCCGCGGCTGCGGCGTTTTCCACGCGTGTCCAGGCATCGGCGGTGGCCAGAAGCGCAGCCTGGATCGTCGGGTCGGTGGCCGCGTCGGCGACGTTGCGGTAAAAGTGTGCCGCTGTGCGAGCGCTGATAGTGTCGCTGCCGGGGCCGACCTCACCAAAGAGGACTGCTTCCTTGCAACCGGTAACGTCTTTCTCGTCGCTATTGCTGCGGGTGATCACGTAGACGCCGATCCCGCACGCGCAGAGCATGCTCAGCACGAGCGCGCCGGCCCCCGCCACGAGCCACCATTTCAGCGAGAACCCACGCGGGTTCGAAGTCGGTGGCTGCGCCGACGATGGTTCCGGCGAAGCTGGCCGTGGCGCGGTGGAAGGCTGCACGGTGCGCAACTTAACGCACACCGCCAACCACTGACAACCTTCGAGCTCATGGCTGGAGCTGCACTGGGTCGCGCCCCGCGCTGTGGGCCTGACGGGGCGCATCCTCGTGCCAGGATGATCAGATGATCAAGCAAGGTCAAGACATTCCGCGTCCTTTATGGATACTCGTGGGCCCTGCGTTGGGAGGTGCCCTGGCAGTGAGACCGCGCCGCGGCCGCCTCAGTCCTTGAGGCGGCCGCGGACCGCGTCGGCATCGGCATGCCCCAGCTGATCAAGGATCGCCACCGCGGCTTCCCATGCCGCGCGGGACTCGCCTGACTGACCGGCGGCAGCGTACGCGTCACCGAGGTGGGTCAGCGAATCAGCCTCATTGAACAAGTCGTGCGACCGCCGGAACAGGTTCACCGCCGTGGTGAGGCACTCGATGGCTTCGGTGTGCTCGCCCAGGTGCAGATGGGCGTAGCCCAAGCTGTCCCAGATGGCGGCCGATCCGGCGGTGTCGTCGAGCGCCTGCGTCAGCTCCAACGCCTGTCCACAGTGGTCCAACGCGCGACGGTAGTCGCCGAGCTGCGCGTACCCCCAGCCGATGGCGTTGAGGATTCGCGCCTCGCCCACGCGGTGCCCTGCGCGGCGATACCGCTCCAGCGCCGTGAACCGGTCTCGTTGCGCAGCGCGATGCCGGCCTTGCAGATGCAGCATCCACGAGCGGCCCATCGATGTGTGGGCGCCGCCGAGCAGGTCGCCCTGCCGACCGTACAACACCAGCGCAGCTTCGTAATGACCGCCCGCGTCCGCGTACTGGCCCATTTGCGTGTAACCGCGGCCCAGCAGCCGGTGC
The DNA here is from genome assembly GCF_040682475.1 of Hamadaea sp. NPDC051192. Lineage (NCBI taxonomy): Bacteria > Bacillati > Actinomycetota > Actinomycetes > Micromonosporales > Micromonosporaceae > Hamadaea > Hamadaea sp. NPDC051192. The sequence continues at coordinate 20,251 of NZ_JBFBAZ010000056.1, read as the reverse complement.
GCGTATGCCTCGCGGACCGGATCGCCTCCGCGCCTCGCCGCGGCCAGTGCGATCAGCTCCACCGCGATCCAGTCGCGCCAATGCCCTTGATTGTCGAGATAGTCCAGCAGCGTCCACGCCAGCTGCCAGGCTCGCGCGTCTTCACCCGCGGCCCACGCCCGCTCGACCGCCGCCACCAGGACCGCGTGCTCCGCGGCGAACCACGCCATCGCCTGCTCCGCGTCGCTGAAAGTGAGCACCGGCGCGCCTGCCACCACGGGCACCGGCACGATGGGCTCGCGGTGCGGATCCACGAGCATGGCCGCGCGCATCGCCGTGGCCCGATAATGATCGAGTACGCGCACCGAGGCGATCTGCTTCTCGTCTTCGGCCAGCAACTCCGACGCGTACGCGCGCAGCAGATCGTGCATGGTGAACCGGCCGGGCAGGTGCTCGACGACCAGATGGGCCCGGACGAGTTCACCGAGCGCGGCGCGGGCGCGGGCGGCTGGCCACGCCGCGAGGCTGGCCGCCGCCGGAGTTGCGAAGTCAGCGCCGGGCAGGGCGCCGCACAGCGTGAACAGGGTGGCCGCGTCACTTCCAAGGGCCCGTAAGGACCAGGAGAACACCGACCGGACGTCACCGAGGTCGCCTAAGCCGCCGCCGTCCGGCCGAAGATCGGCCGCGATCTGGTCGAGGGGAAACGCCGGGTACAGTGCGGCCCGGGCGGCGACCACGGCCAGCGCGAGCGGCAGCCGGGCGCACTGCGTGGCGATGCGTTCGGCCACACCTGGCACGGCATAGGCCCGGTGCCGACCGATCCGACCGGCAAGGAGCCGGACGGCGTCGTCGGCGGGGAGCAGGTCGAGCATGACCGGCTCGGCTCCTTCCGCAGCGACCAGGCCACGAAGCTGGTCGCGGCTGGTGATCACAACGCGGCAGCCAGGTGTCCCGGGAAGCATCGGCCGCACCTGTTCGGCGTCCCGCGCGTTGTCGAGCACGATCAGGACTCGTTGGCCGGCGAGCAGACTGCGGTAGAGCCCGACCTGCGCCTCGAAGGCGACCGGAACGCGTGCGGCCGGCACTCCCAGCGCATCGAGGAAGGCCCTTAGCACCGTGCCGGGATGGGCTACCGTTCCGGCGGGGCCGAAACCGTGCAAGTCGGCGAACAGCTGACCGTCCGGGAAGCGATCTCGTACGCCGTGCGCCCACCGGAGGGCCAGCATCGTCTTGCCGACTCCGGCGGTGCCGGTGATGACGCAGACGGCCGCACCGGACTGATCCAGCTGCCGCAGGGCGTCGGACCGGCCGACGAAACCCGGGGCCGGCGCGGGCAGTTGCGCCGGGCGTACCCACGCTTCGTGCTCCGTTCCGGCCACCTGCCGGTACGCCACCGTGAGCTCGTCACCGGGTGTGACACCCAGTTCGTCGGCCAGCCGCTCGCTGATGTCGGCGTGTGCTTTGAGGGCGGCGGCGCGGTCACCGCTGCGCGCCAGCAGCGTCACCAGCCGGGCGTGCAGCGGCTCGTGCAGCGGCTCCGACGCGGACAGCGTCCGCAACAGGTCGACGGCCGCGTCGTCGCGATCGGCGTACGCGATCGCCGCCTGCAGCCGTCGTCGGCCCAGCGCCAGGGCCGCGGGGTGCGTCCGCAACCGGTCGGGTGCGTCGGCGAGCACCGGACCACGCCAGCATTTCAGCGCCTCTTCCAGCCGTCCCGCTTCCAGGAGCGCCGCGAATTCGCCGGCGTCCACTTCACCGGCCTCCAACCGCAGCTGGTACCCGTGCCGTGCCGTGTACAGCCGTGGCTTCTCCGGGGCGTCGAGTAATCGCCGCAATCGGCTGACAGCGCTTTGCACCTGTCCGACTGCGCTCCGCGGTGGGTCCGCGCCCCACAGCACGTCCACGATTTCGTCGCGGCCGACCACCTCGCCGGCTTGCACCGCGAGCAAGCCCAGGAGTGTCTGCTGAAAGGGCGGGCCGGGTGGGACGGGCGATCCACCGATCCGGATGATCAGCGGTCCCAGAACGCCGATGTGCACCCCCGACCGGCCCCGGCGCAACAGCTCCGTCACTTCCAGCGTCGACAGCCCGAGGCAGGCCGCCAGCCGAGACATCGACTCCGGACGCGGGGTCGCGACCCGGCCGTTCTCCAGATCGCGGACCGCCCGCACGCTCAAGCCGGCTCGCTCGGCGAGCTGCTGCTGCGTCAGGTTCGCCCGCCGGCGGTGCTCGCGCAAGAGCGCACCCAGCAGCTGCGGCCGTGCCTCCACAGCGGAGCCTTTCCTGCTCGACGAGATGGATCCCGGGCCGCAGCGCCGGCACCGATACGACGCTGTGGCGGTCGTCGGTGGTCTCCGACCACGTTCTCCATCGTAGCCGTCGATCCTTGCGACGGCGTACCCAGCTCGTGGGGCTCCGGCGACCAGGCGTGGGCGATGATGAAGATCCTCTGCAATGAAAGCAGCTTCGACGTCTCCGCCGTCAACGGCTCCTACTACGGCCTCGGCCAGATGGGCCGCACCCAGATCGCCGACGCGAACGTGTCGCACGATCCCGCCTACCGGTGGAGCGCTGCCGGTTCGAGCCTCCGCGTACGCGCGGCGGAGCCTCATCCCCCCGAGGGTAGCCGCCGGATCATCACGCCGAGGACGCGGTCGCGGCGGACGAGTCCGAAGTAGCGGGAGTCCGTGCTGACCGGCCGGTTGTCGCCGAGCACCACGTAGCAGCCGGCCGGTACGCGGCGGTCGCCGAGCCCGTGTACGTCGGGCCGGGCCCAGTCGGCGGGCAGGTGCTCCCCCGCGACGGCCACCACGCGTTTGAGGAGCAGGGCGGGGTCGGCGGGCAGCCGCATGAGGACGACGTCGCCGCGGCGGGGCCGGCGCGTACGCCGGATGAGGACCCGCTCGCCCGGGCGAAGGGTCGGCTCCATGCTCGCACCATCCACAGTGGCCAGGATGAGCAGCAGCCGGGCCCCGAGGGCGAGGCCGCCCAGCCATGCCACGGCGAGCAGCAGGACCACGATCGAGGGCGTCGTCACGGTACCGCCTGGTATCCGGCTGCCTGCAGGCGGAATAGCCGGGCGTAGGTGCCGTCCGCCGCGAGCAGGGCGTCGTGCGGGCCGTGTTCGGCGATGCGGCCGTCGGCCAGGACGGCGACGAGGTCGGCGTCCCGCACCGCGCTCAGCCGGTGGGAGATCAGCAGGCTGGTGTGGCCCTCCCGATGCTCCCGGATGCGTTCGTGCACCTCGTGCTCGGCCTCCGGGTCGAGGCCGGAGCTCGGCTCGTCGAGGATCATCAGGTCGCGGCCCGCGCGGACGAGCGACCGGGCGAGCGCCAGCCGCTGCCACTGGCCGCCGGACAGGACCACCCCGGTCTCGGCGTCCGGGCCGTCGTCCCCGCTGTCCATGCCGAGGATGAACGTACGCGTCAACGGCGTGTCGTAGCCGTACGGCAAAGCGGCCAGCCGCTCGTGGACGCCCGCCCGTTCGGCCGCGCCGACGAGCCGGGGGCGGTCCGCCAGTGCCGTCAGGTCGCCGAGGCCGATGTTCTCGGCAGCGGTCATGTCGTAGTTCATGTGCTCCTGGAAGACCGCGCTGATCCGCTCCCGCAGCGACGCCGGCGACAGGTCCCGCAGGTCGACACCGTCCCAGAGGATCTGCCCGCGGGTCGGGTCGTACATCCGGCACAGGAGCTTCACGAGGGTGGTCTTGCCGGCCCCGTTGAGCCCGACGAGCGCCACCGCGTACCCGTGCGGGATCGTGAGATCGACGCCCCGCAGGATCCAGGGGTGGTCGTCGCTGTAGCGGAACCAGACGTCGCGCAGCACGATCCCGCGGCGCAGCGCGGGCGCCGGGCGGTCGGCGACCGTGGGCAGGTCGGGCTCGGCCCGGAGCACCGCGACGTAGTGCGTGAACGCCAGCAGGCGCGCCTGGCCGCCGGTCACGGCGGCCGTGAGCCCGGACAGCGCGGCCTGCACGCCGACGATCGCCGCCACGAACATCGACACGTCGCCGACCGTCAGCCCGCCGCCGCGCGCGGTGGTGACGGCCCACCACAGCCCGTACCCCGCGACGCCCGCGCTCACCGCCTTGAGCGCGCCCTGTACCACGGCCTGCCGCGCGTCCACCCGCCGCCGGGCGGCATCGGCCCGTTCCCGCTCCCCCATCATCCGGGTACGCAGGAAGCCGCCGATCCCGAACAGCCGGATCTCCATCGCGGCGTCGACCCCGGTCAGCAGATGGCCGTAGAAGAACTCGCGGCGGTGGAAGCGCTCGACGTGCCACTCCATCGCCGAGCGCCGCCGGGCGAGGCTGAACTCGGCCAGCAACACCGGTACCGCCGTGCCCAGCACGACGACCGTCAGCAGCGGGCTGAGCAGCAGCAGCGACCCGAGGAAGCCGGTCAGCCCGAGGACCCCGCTGACCAGGCTCCCCGCCCCGTCGACCAGCTCGGGCAGCCGCCGGGCGCTGTCCTGGGCCAGCCGCAGCCGGTCCTGGTACGCGGGGTCCTCGAACCGGCGCAGCCCCGCCTGCCGGCCCAGCGCCGCGAACAGCCGATCGGTGGCGACCCGGCTCGCCGACCGGCCCACCTGTTCGCGGGCGAACCGAGCGGCGACCGGCAGCAGGGCGGTGGCGAGCCCGGCGGCGACCAGCCCGGCGGCCGGAGCCGCCACGGCTGCCCCCGTTGTCGCCAGCCGGTCGAGCACCGCCTTCGTCAGCCAGGCGGTCAGCACCGGCGCGACCGCTACGGCCGTCGTCATCGCGAGGAAGGCCGACAGCCGCGCCGACCCGCACCGCCACAGCAACGCCGCCGCCTCAGCCGCGGCCTCGCGTACCTGCCGGGCGCTGATCCGCCGGCGCGGGCGGGTCGTCGCCACCTCCGGTCAGCTCCCGCTCAACGCCGGCCGGCGGGGCAGATCCGCCAGCCGGGCCCCCGCCGCGACGACGTACCGGCCCGACACGACATACAGCGAGGGCGTCCACGTGTTGCGGAACGCCTTCGCGACCGGTCCGCCGGGCAGGTCCGCTTGCACCACCCGGGCAACCTCGGCGAGCGCGTCCACCGTCTCCGGGTCGTCACCCGCAACGACCGCGAGGACGTTGCGCCGCCCCTGCTCCCGCGCGTACGCGACGAAGTCCGGCAGCAGCTCGTGGCAGGCCGAACAGCCGGCCGAGAAGAACGCCACCGTCCCCGTCAGCGTCTCCTCGGTGATCGGCTCACCGTCGACCGTGGTGACCTCGAAGGCATCGACGGCCGACCCCGGGCGCAGCCCCGACGACGAGTGGCCGGCGACCTTCGCCTCGGCCTCGGCCCGCAGCCGGCGCAGGATTCCCGCCGTCAGCAGCAGATTGAACACACCGAGCAGACCCAGCGCCACCAGAGCGGCGATGACGACCTGCATGGGCTCCTCCTTCGACAACGCGTACGCCGGGCGGCGGTACGAAGCGCCGCCCGGCTCATCGGTCCGGCTCGTCAGCAGCCGTAGTGGACGAAGGTGTAGGAGCAGCCGCTGTCCGGGCAGCAGTACCGCCAGAACGTGATACCGCCGAGGCAGACGTCCGCGCCGAGGCACGCGGACGCGGTCGTCGTGCGGACGACCTTCGAGATCAGGCGGTCGACGATGCGCATCATGGCCTTTTCCTTCCCGTTGTGGACCTGGCCTCCGCCGCGGACCGGGATGTCCGGCGCCGTCGGCGGAACTGCCCCCGAAACCTAGACGCCGCCACCGAACGATCTCCTCATCGCGCCGCCGGCCGCCCTGAGCACGGACGGGATTTATGAACCGGCAGTTACGACCGGCAGTTGCATCTCACGGGAAGGTTCAGTGCAGCAGCACTTGACGACCGCGCTCTTCGTCCTGGTCGCCGCCTGGGCGGGCCTGCCGGCTCCCGCGTACGCCGCGACGGCCGGGGCGGCGCCGTTCTTCGTCACCTACGGGTCCGGTCTCGGCACCACGATGGCCGCTCCAGCGCGACGAGCGTTGATCGGCGTACAGGCGTGGGGATCGACGCCGATCACGAACGCCGTGGTCACTCTCGACACCACCGCCGTCTCCGCCCGGGTCAAGGTCGTCGGCGCCTCCGGGCCGTGCACCCACACCACAACCAGGATCACGTGCTCGTTCGGCACCGTGTCCAGGACGAAGAAGGCGGCGTACGCGGTCTTCCAGGCGGTCGACGTCGCCCCGCCGGGCCGGGCGGGAACCGTCAGCCTGCACCTGACGGGCAGTCCGGCCCCGACCGACCCGAACGCGACCGGACCATCTCGATCGCGGGCGAGGCCGACGTGGCGGATATGGCGATCTCGTCAGCCGCCCCCGCGGCGACGTCGGCCAGGTGGCGACCGTCACGACGCCTATCCGCAACAATGGCCCCGGCGTCCAGCCGTGGATCGAGCTGAGCGCGAGCCGCATGCCGCCCGGGATGTCCTACGCCGGCGGCTCCGGCTGCGTGAAGTCGGGGACGTCGTTCGTGTGCCGCAAGGAGAACATGGCCCCCGGCACCTCGGCCACGGTCAAGCTGATGCTCCACATCGACCGCTGCGACAAGGGCTACGCGCTGGGATACGAAGGCCCGGGTGAGAGCGTCGGCACGGGTTTTAGATCGACATTAATCGACCTCGTGTTGTTCAGCTTGGAGGCAAAGCGTCCACGCACGCTACTGAGCCGTAACGACATCCGACCACGGCCTCCACCTCTACGTCAGATGACGGATCCATTATCTGAGCGCGCTTGAAGTACTGGGCACCGCGACCGATAGTGCCCGACCTCGCGACAATGACCGCATCGGCGCTGACCCTCCGTGGGCCTGTCGGCCGTGAGGTCGTCGAAGTATTCCGGCACGCCCAGTGACTTGGCCGCCGAACGCAGACTTCGAAGTTCCTCGGCGGTGAGGACAGCGTCGGCGAAAGCCGCCTCCCGCATGGACTCCAGGAAGCGTTGGTTCAGGATGGCGACCTGTGCCGAGCCGAGCCCGGCGGTGCCCGCCATCTCGGCTAACGCGCGTGCCTCGTCGGCGACGATTTTGCCGTCGGCCAGCGCATCGGCCAGACACGAGAGGTAGAGCTCGGCATCGGCATCGCCTGCCTCGGCTGCGCTCATCGGTAGCCGGGCGAGGATGGACGCCATCCAGCCGTCGGTGCCGCGTTTGATGCCGGTAGCGCGGGTCCGCGGGCGGGCCATCCCGGCGGCCGGAATGGGCAGGGTGTAGGTGGCGTAGGGCGCGCAGGGGAAGCCCAGCGGACGGCGATGGCCGTCGAGCATGCGGGGTAGGAGGGCGGCAACGGCGCGGACATCGCCCAGAGCACTGTGCATGTCGGGTAGTGGTACGCCCGCGTGCCGAGCCAGTGTCGGCAGTTTGTGATTGGGGGTGGCGAACACCTGTTGCCCGAGCCAGAGCGTGCACAGCGCCGGGAACCGGTCTGCGCGTACGCCCGCCCGCGCCAGCTCCGCCGCGAGGAAGCGCTCTTCGAAGGCGGCATTATGTGCCACGACCACACATCCGTCGAGCCGCAGCATGATGTCGCCGAGGACGTCCACGAACCGCGGGGCGCCGCGTACCGCCTCGTTGGTAAGGCCGTGAATGAACACCGCTCCGGTGTCACGCCCCTCGGGATCGAGGAGCGTGGCGAACTCGTCGTGGATGACGCCGCTGCGGTCTACACGGGCGATCGCGATCTCGATGATCCGGTCACCTCGGCCGGGAGCGAATCCTGTCGTCTCGAAATCGAGGACGGCGTACATCCCGTCGTGCTTGTGCAGTCCGGGCATGTGGTCGAGGAGGTCGGCGTACCCGAAGAGGCTACCGCCGCCGGGCCGCGCGAACGGCGAGTGTTCGGACCGCACGGTGGGCGCGGTGCGTGGAACCGACGGCAGGACGACGGCTGGAGAGATCCTCGTGGGTGCCGGCGCCGGACGTGCCGGTCCCTGGACGATCGTGGCGAACCATTCTGCAACGTCCGCGCGCGACAGTTGCAGCGACCATCGCAACCCGGTCGGTGACGTCAGGTCCAGCGTGCCGTAGCGCATGACGGGCAACTGGCGGTTGTTCGCGAACCGTCGGTCTGGACCGCCTTTGACGTTCACGTACTCCCATGTCCAGTCGACCTGCTGGCCGTCGCGCGGCAGGGCGCCCGTCTCGATGAAGCGCGTCGTTCCGGCAGCGACTGCCAGCTGGTCGTACGTGACATCGCTCCAGTAGCGCTCGGTACGTACCAAGATCCGGTCAGGCAGCAACAGCAAGGCGTCTCGGCCGCACGTGATCGATGGCACTGCGATGTTCGTGGCCAGTGTCTGCGGAGGTGCGAGGCTGAAGCCGAGGGTCAGGCGCTGGACCAGCGAGCTCGCGCCGCTGTTGACCTTGCGTTGATGCGTGTCGTGCAGGTTGCCGCGAGCTTGAATCCGCCACGCCCCGCCCAGAGCCGCGAGCGCCGGGTGTCCGGTGACCAGGCTTTCGTACCAGGTCGCCGCTGGACCTTCGACCTCGTAGAAGGTAACGACCGTCCGGCGTGCCGCCTCCCAATACCGCAGCCAGACCACGGCGGGCGTGCCGACCAACAGCAGCAGGACGGCGAGCGGCGGGAGGGCCAGAGCGACCAGCACGAGGATACCGAGCATGACTGCTGCCGCGGGCCAGAAAAGGGTCCGCGCCGAGGCCTTGTTTAACTGCTCGACGACATCGCCCGGCCCGGTCGGCTGGAGAGTAGTCGCGTCCTCGCCCGTCGTGCTGTTCATCTCGACTGGCGGCGGGGCGTATCCCGGCCCGTATCCCGCGCCCGGCGCAGTGCTCGCCACACCGGGCGGTGTCGGGCGTACAGATGCGGTGCGACGTGGTGGCCGGCCGCCGAAAGTCGTGCTGTACCGGACGCCCGCGACGGTGACACTGACCCGGTTCGCCCGCGGACCCATGCCGACGCGAAAACCCGGCACGCCCGCGCTCATCCCGATGCCACGCGTCGACAGGCGTACGCGGAACGGCCCCGCGCTGACGCTCGTTCCCAGGTGGAAGCCCACGGCAATCCTCCACATCGGTCACCAAGACGGGTGGTAGACCGGAACCGTAGGTCACGCAGGCGAGTCCGGGACAGACCCTGTACGCCTTACGAGGGGGAGATCCGCACCAACGGACGGCTAGATACGACGATCATCGGGCGTACCGGACAGCATAGGTATCGCCAGAACGCCGAAGAGGCTCTGTAGCGGAGGCATTTCGTGGTCGTCCGCTGGTCAGACAATCCAAGTTCAGCGTTTCCACGGCGCGGTCGCTGAGCTCAGCCACAGGCGAGACGTCGATACCGAGGTTCCATTCATCCGTCCAAGCCGTGGTTGGCCGCCGTCCGGCAGTTCAGTCAGCCCCGCGCGGCGAGGGTCCCGACTTGATCGACGTAGAGGAACTCGCGACATGGATCCTGGTCGCGCTGGACGAAATCGGAGGCACCGCCACCGGAGCGGACACCTTCCGCGTATGGAACAGCTCCTCGGAAGCCGCCTGCGGGCCGACGACCTAGACCACGCCCGAGCGGCCGAGACCTCGTCTCGCGGTCGCCCCAGCTACACGAATGCCGTGAGTACCCAGCCGAACGCGAGCAGGACCAATTCTGGAACACCCCAACAACGGCGTCCATCAACCCAGCGCATGAAACTCACGCGTCAAAGAACTTAACCATTCCGAAAACCAACATCACTATTCCACCGATCGCGACCAGCCAGGACATGCCAAAGCGGCCAGCTCCCCCGTTACCCTTCCAAAGGAAACCGCCAACTCCAATGAATACCGCGACCAGCCCACACACGACAAGTTGCCACCACGTCCAAGGATCATTTCGGTTATCGGCAAGGAACATCTTGAAGCCCTCTACTAAAGCAAGCCGTGAGTCCAAACAGGACCCTAATATTACGCCAGTTCCGTAGGTAACCGAGACACCGACCCAAGGGATATCGTAATACGGCAACCGCACTTCGTGATCGGGGTGCCGTTGGTAACTACCAAATGGCGTCGAGTGGCATCCCGTCTAGGAGCATGCGAACGAGTCTGCACAGTTGGTCGGGGCTGGCTGCCTCTGGCAGGGCTGACAGCGACGCCTCTGTTACATCGAAGAGTGAAACCGTCCGCGCGGATCGGTCGGAGTGTTGGACGAACCATATATGGCATCGGTAGGAATCCGGCCGGTCCTCGTGATGGCCGTTGCGCAGAGCAGGAGCCAGGATCGCCGTTGTGTCCGGCTCGACTTGGCGCAGCAGGGCCTCGCGTGAGCTCCACCTTGCCGTCAGCCTGGCGTCCTGGGCTTCCTGCTGCAGCCGAAGGAGATCGTCGAAGGCCGCGACGCGCACGCTGAAATCGGCATCGCGGGCGAAACGATCTGCCGATACGGCTCGAAATGACTGGACATGAACTCCAACTTGGTGCGGCTACGGGTAGCGGATTCGGTGACGTGACCACGCCGCCGCTCGCGTGTGGCAGCGAGGCTACAAAGCCCTCCGAACTCAGCGGCTGATCACGAAGTGCGGCTGCCGTAGTAATCCGAGGACAGGCCCCCCGAATCGCCCGCAGGCCCCGACCATGTACGCGCCGCACGCTTGAAATGACCAAGGAGCTGGACGTGTTCATGCGGCACACCGGATCCGGCGCCCACATCCTGGCCAACACGCCCACCCAGGCGGCTCACCGGTAGCAGCCCGGCGACGCGGTGCGACTAGCTCGCGCAGCAGTCGACGGCGCACCGAACCGTCGCTGATGGCTCGCCTCTACACCGCCGAGGCGTGCGCGCACACCGTCGCCGCCGACGCATGCGGTTGCTCCCACCGCGCTACGGCTCGCCGAACGAACCGTCGACCAGAGCGGCAGGTCAGGCCACCCAGCGCGGGCCGGCTACTTCACGCCAGCGCGCCGGAACCTAGGATCGAGGACGTGTTGCGAGGGCGTACGCCGACGGGACCGTTTCGCTGGGATCTAGTGTCCCCGGACCAACTCGGCCGACTGCTCGACGGCGTCGCGGAGCCAAACCTGTGGTTTCTCCCGGACCTGGTCGAGTGCGGAGGCCGGGTCCTGGCTCGTTGCGCCGACGGCGACCTCTACTTCGTGGGACGGTCGCCGGACAGCGTCTTCGACCTGCTCAGCGGAGCTCTTTCGGCCACGAGCTGGAAAGATCGCTGCCGACGCCTGCCTCTATCACTGTGGAGCGACCCGGACGCGTTGACGCCCGACCAGACGGCGCAGTTCCGCACCAACATGGAGAAGCTCGGGATCACACCCGCCGCCTTGGCCACACGGCAACGACCCGTGACTTTCGTTGATCTGGTCTACCGCGGCCAGACCTTCGAAAACCTGTTTCGGCTTCTGCGCGCTTGGATCAACGAGGAAGCGATCTCCTGGCCAGTTGTCCGTACCAAATTGCGGTTCGTCGGTATCACCGAACGCACCAAGACCAGCCCGAACACGTGGCGCTGGTACCAGGCGGCGACGTGGGCACCGCAGTTGCCTCGGGCTGCTCTGACAAGCGTGTCACTGGACCGGTGGGTATGGAGCTACCTGGGCAACAGCCAGCCCAAGACCAGCCAATCCTTCCCCGTCGCGGCCTGGCTGGACGAGGATCTGGCCACTCCGGCGCGCGACCCTCAGGCTGTGGCGGCGCTCGCCGAGGCCGTCGCAGTCGTGGCGTACGGACGCTCGAGCGAAGGTCGCAACGCGCTCGCCGACGCGATCACGTCCGAGCCGACCATGCGGGAGTCATGGCTACGGACACTCGTCATCGACCTCCGCCGACAACCCCACTCGGGAGCCGCGCGGTGAACGGCGAAATTCACCTCCTCTCGGACACGGTCCTGGAGAGCTCGTCGGTCGTGGCCGACTGCGCGATGAACCGCGAGCGCGGGCTGTCCAGCTCGAATGGGTACGGTCGTGAACTGGGCTTGGAAGTGCTCCCGGAGCTGCACCGCCGACTGCGCGACGCCGATCGGCCGGTCCTCTGGCTGGACTTGTGCTGCGGGTCCGGCACGGCGCTACTGGAGGCGGCACACGGGGCTCCGCCGAGACGGACTCACCGACGGTTGGATGCCCGTGGCAAAGATGCGCGACCAGAACGACGACACCGCCCACTCCCCCACGCTCGCAGTCCGATTCGGGTCAAACCTTGACACTCCCCGTCGGTCAGCGCGACGCCACACGCGGATGAATCTCGTCGCCGGGGTCGGGATCGAGTAGCAGTCCGTTCTGGAAGCCGATGAACCGGTACGCCACCTGGCGCAGCGGCCACAGCACCCAGGGCCGATCGGCCTTGGTGATGATGCCGCCGTCGGCGTGGGCGGCGGTTCCCAACAGCAGCCAGGATTTGTTTGTCGAGTAGATCGTGGCCAGGGCGTCCGTCGATGCTGAGGGCAGCGCCTGGCGTACGGCGTCGGCCGCGTCGCTGGTGGTGTAGAGCACCGCCCACAGGCTGGCGACGGCGTCGCTGTCGTCGGTCCGGTACGCCACATGCAAAGCCATGACGCAGTTCTCGACGTTCAGCAGTGCGTCATCTGCGAGCACACCGTCGCAGCCACGCTGGTTTGCCGTAGCGGTCCTGGTGAGGACGTCGTCGTTCATCTGGAGAACCGCGGGAAAGATCTCCTCTGGGTTCGTCCCGGTCGAGCCTGTGGCGGAAACGGCCACCGGGACGGCGGTCACGACTAACACCGCACCAGCGACCAGGCTGGAAACGGTGTAGTTACGTCCAATCACAGCCGCCTTGCGGCCGATGACAGCCAGCAGCACCATCGCGACCAGCGTCGCGCCGATACCGCCGAGCGCCCACAGGAAGCCATCGATGAACTGGTCCGCACCAGGCCCCTTCACCAGGTCGGACAGGCCTCGGCGCCGACGGCCCGGGACGAAGGACAACGCCATCAGCACGGATGCGATGGTGAGACCCAGAAGCACCCGTCTGGTCGTCCTCCCGGCCAGCTTCTGCACGATCGCGGTGGCTCCGATCAGCGCGGCAGGCACGGCGATGACCAGCCACCCTGCGATCACCATGCCCCCGGTGGAGCACGCCGACAGCTCACACGCGCCACTGACATACATCGGGCGCAGGATCGTGCCGAGGAAAACGTACCCGACGAACGCCGCCATCAGACCGACGATGACAGCGACCACGTACAGCCAAGCCCATCGGGACGTCTTCTTCGCCGGCGCCTTCGCGGCCTTGCCCGCAGCAGGCCGGACATCTGAAGGCTGAACCGTCGGCCGCCCCGGGACCCTGGGCCGCTTGGGGACCTTGGGCTGTTTCGGAGGCCGAAGCTTCTTGCGGCCGACGTACTCGATCGGACCCTGATCAGTCACCGGCAGCACAATACCGTCGGCCGGCGAACGCGCTCGGGCCGGTCAGCCCCGGTCGCCAAGCCCACCTGCCGCTTTTCACGATCAACGACGGGGAGCAACGACCGAGCGGACAACGAGCTGGGTTGAACGATGGAGGCGGACCAATCGCTGCACTCATCGCCCTTAGGCGATCAGCCCACCGCTTCAACTCGCCCGAAGCCGGCTTCCTGCCACCAACCTGACTATCGCAAGCATCGCGGCAGCTGGGAGATCACCGATTCCGGGTCAGAGCGGCGACAAGTCCGCTTATCCCGGTGATCGCCAATGACAGCAGGCCCACCGGCAGCGCCAGGAAGTAGACCTCGTGCCAGCCAATCCCGATGACGGCAGACCAGGCGAGCGCCAGCCCACACAGCAGCCCCGCGAACACGGCAGCGCCGATCGCGACGAGCATCCCCGTACGACGTTGGCCCGCCTGACCAGCCAGTCCAAAGGCTGTTCCAGCCACGGCGCCACCACCGAGTCCGATGAACACTGAGCCGATGAACACCAGGATTCCATTGCCAGCCAGCGCCATGACGAGAATCCCGAGGACGATCAGCACACTCGCCGAACCTGCCACCCGGGTAGTCCAGCGCAGGCCGAACACCCACCCGGGCAGCAGACCCACGGCCACGGCCCCAAGGTGGATCAGCACCACGACGAACCGCATCGCCGGCCCGAAGTCCAGATCCAGCCGCACCGTCTCGCTCAGCGGCCCGATCAGCGCACCCACCAGACACGCCGCCAGCGCGCCTCCCACCGCAGGCCCCACGACCATCCACAAGGGACGGCGAACTTCCCCGCCTCGTTTGATCATTTGATCATCCTGGCATGCGCATCCACCCCCGCCAGTCCCAGGCGATCGCTCAAGGCATACGGCAGGAGCGCTGCCGTTGACAGCGGCAGGGCGCGGATCATGACCATCGGGCCAGCATATGGAGCGACAGCGGCAACCGCAGCGGACCGAGGCATGCGTCGCCGAACCCGCCTCGCCAGCCGCTCAGGCACTCGATCCTCTTGCCTCCAGCATCAGAGCCACACCTGTCGCACGCGAATCCACGCGCGGTCGCCACGGCATGTTCCGTCGAACCGCTGACTAGCGAGAAAGCATCGCCGGGCCCGCCGGGACTGCTGGCTAGGTAGATATCCATCGCTTACCCGGTTCACCGCCGGCGACGCCGTGTTCGGCGTGGTGGCCAAGCCGTTCCTCGGCGACGGCGGCTTTGGCGAGTACGTGACCATCCCGGTGGAGATCGGCATCACCGCTCTTCCCGACGGCGCGGACCCGGTCGCCGTAGGCGCGCTCGGCCTGGCCGGTACGGCCGCCGTCGACGCCCTGACCGCCGTCTCCCCGCAAGCAGGCGAAACCGTGATGGTCAGCGGCGCAACCGGTGGCGTCGGCGCGATCGCGATCGAGTACGCCGCCGCTGCCGGTGCCGGTGCCCGAGTGATCGCCACCGCCCGCCCCGGCGAGGAAACCGACTTCGTCCGCGGCCTCGGCGCGGCCCGGCCGGTCACTCCGGGGCGGACCGGCGACACGACTCAGCGAGGAAACGCGGTCCGTCGCTAAATGGATAGCTTGTGATGCTTCATCCACCTGAGATAGTCGGCGGCTGTGCAGCCTGCGACGAGGTGCTGGCATGGCGCGGTCCCGGTCGACGGCCCGATGCGTAATCCCCCAGAGCATTGGGAGAATCTGCTCCAGCAACCGACATGGCCGACGGTAGTCGCGGACTCAGCGCCTGAACCCGCGTGGATGTGGACGATCGGCCGTTGCGGCGGCGCCACCGTGAACGCCGCGAAATCCGGTGGACCCAAAGTGGGGCCATCGACCGATCCCGTGAGATACCGCAGGCAACCGGCTTGCCAGGCGAGTCCTTTCGGGTTGAATGGCGCTTCCGGCCGCTTGGAGCGTCGCGCTCGCGGCGATCGCCCGCGATCGCGAGATGACCTTCGTTTGCGGACGCAGCACTATCGAGGCAAACATAGGTGGCGGGGAATGCAAAAGCGGCCCTCACCTGGTGATGAGTGCCGCCCATGGGGCTTAACGTGTCGGAGGGGGGCTCCAACACCTGCACTACGCACCCATGCCGTGCATGGATGGTCATGTGGAACACTCTATGGCCTGACCTGCGACGACGCAAACCCCGAGTCCATAGTGGATGGCCCTGGATGTATTGCCTGCTCAACGATAGGCACGTGAGCGACCTGCGGCCGAATCCGCGGCGAGAGGCACGCCGACAACAACGGCCGAGGTGTGGGCGTCAGCCCGATGAGCGCGCCATGATCGGCTGAGCCCGTTCTGCCCGGCGTGGCGGTATTCATCTGTCAGCTCGGCGACAGAACCACTTGATTGATTGACTTACATATTGGCAATGATCATCACCTCTGTTTCCATGGTTCGCAAGCGAGTGGTGCACCCCTCGGACCCCGTTTCTCCCCATCCATAGGAGGAAACCATGGAGAAGACCGTCGAGACCCGCAAGCCGGCCAAGGTCGTCGTCCGCAAGCTTGAGCGGCTGGAGACCACGGCCGTGATCGTCGTCGACCCGGGCTGCCGGAACGAGGTCTGCGGCTAGCAGCCGCCGCCGGGGCCGCGGTACGCCGTGGCCCCGGCCCTGCCCTGCTTCCCACGGAGTGCTCGACGGAGGTTCGACGACGGTGTTGCGGCCACGGATCAAACGCATCCACAAGCCCATGCGGCTCACCCCGACCTTGATCAGCATCGGTGGCCGGCAGCTGGGCATCGGCGCCGAGATCGACGACGATGACGGCTCGCTGTGGGCGCTGCTCGGCCTAATGGACGGCACGCGTACGCGCGACGAGATCGTCGCCGCGCTCGCCGGGACGCACCCCGGCGCCGACCCGGACGACACCGCCGAGACGATCCAGACGATCATTGACGCCGGTTACGTGGAGGACGCCGCCGCACCGGTCCCGCCCGAACTGAGCCCGGCCGAGGTCGACCGGTACGACCGGGCGATGACGTACTACGCCTGGGTCGACCTGACTCCGCGTACGTCGCCGTATGACGTGCAGGCGACGCTCAAGGCCAGCCGGGTCGTGATCGCCGGACTCGGCGGCACCGGATCGTCCGTCGCCGCCTCGCTCGTCGCCGCCGGGGTCGGTGCCGTGCACTGCGTCGACTTCGACGTCGTCGAGGAGGGCAACCTCACGCGGCAGCTGCTGTACACCGAGGACGACATCGGCTTCCCCAAGGTCTCCGTGGCGGTCGAACGCCTGCGGCGGCTCAACTCCTCGACCAAGGTCACCGGCGAGGAGGTCCGGATCGATTCCGCCGACACCGCCGCGACCCTGATGCGCGACCAGGATCTGCTCGTGCTGTGCGCCGACCAGCCCCGCCACCTCATCCGCGAGTGGACGAACAAGGCGGCGCTGCGTACCGGCACCCCCTGGATGCTGGCCCAGTACGCCGGCCCCATGGCGGTCGTCGGCCTCTTCGTCCCCGGCCAGACCTGCTGCCCCGACTGCCTGCCGAGCGTGGCCGACCGGCTCGCCGACGAGCACGGCGCGCGGCCCAAGGACCTCTTCGTCTTCGACGGGCACGCGGTGATCGCCCCGTCGGCCAACCTGACCGGCCACCTCGCCGCGCTGGACGCCGTCTACCACCTGACCGGCATCCCGACCACGACCCGCGGGCTGATGTTCCACCTGAGCCTGACCGATCTGACCTACCACTACGCGGTACGCCCCGAGCCCGGGCGGACCTGCGGCACGTGCGGCTGGGTCGGGGCGCCCCGATGATCGCCCTCGGCCCCGGCAGCCGCCTGGACGTCGCCCACCTCGTCGTACGCCGGGAGGACGAGGACGAGTTCGTCGTCGGCGACCCGGCCACCGGCACCTTCGTCGTCGTGCCCGAGGTGGGCGCGCGGCTGGTCGAGCTGTTCGCCGCCGGGCACACCGTCGCCGAGGCCGCCGACGAAGTCGAACGGGAGACCGGCGAGCCGATCGACGCGCTCGACTTCGCCGAGGTGCTCGTCGACTCCGGCATCATCGCCGACCGGCCACCAGGCCGCGGCCGCAGCTGGTCGGTGTCGCGCCTGCCCGCCCGCCTCCTACGCCCGCTGTTCGGCCGGGTCGCCTGGACGTTCTACGCTGGCTGCCTCGTCGCCACGGGCGTGATGTTCCTGACCGAACCGTCCCTGCTGCCGTCGTATGAGGACACTTTTCTCTTCCCCGACGTCGTGCTAAGCCTCATCGTCACCAACATCGTCGTCATCGCGCTGACCGTGGTCCATGAGATCTGGCACGCGCTGGCCGGGGCGGCGGTCGGAGTACCGTCCCAACTGCGGCTCGAACGGCGGGGCATCTTCCCGGTGCTGGAGACCGACCTGTCCGGGCTGTGGGCGCTGCCGCCGGAACGCCGCTACAGTCCCTTTCTGGCCGGGATGGCCATCGACTGCGTCATGCTGTTCGGTGCCGTGGCTCCCCGGTTCGCCTGGTCGCGCGGCTGGCTCGACATCTCCCCCAGCTTCTCCCGGCTGCTCGCGATGGTGGTGTTCAGCCAGGTCGCCAAGCTGGCGTTCCAGACGCTCGCGTATCTGCGTACGGACATGTATCTGGTGATGGCGACCGCGACCGGATGCCGCAACCTGCACCAGATCACCCGGCTGTCGGTCAAACACCTCGTCCGCAAGCTCAGCCCGGCCGAGGCCGCCATCCTGCGCGACGCGCACGCCCGCGATCTGCGGGTCGCCCGCTGGTACCGGCTGCTCTATCTCAGCGGGCTCGTCTGGATGGCCTGGTTCTTCCTGCACTTCTTCCTGCCCAGCGCCAAGGTTGTGTTCGGCTGGGCGGCCGGTGTGCTGCTCGGCGCCCCGCCCGGCAGCGCGTACTGGTGGGAGGGGATCGGTTTGCTGATCTTCGCCCTGCTGAACGTGACGCTTCCGCTCGGCGTGACCGTCCGCAACTGGCTGCGCGGTCGGCGGGGCGCCGCCGGAGCGGCGTCATGACCCGCCAGGGCTGGCTGGGGACGGTGGTCAGCATCGCCGTCACCACGCTGAGCATCATCACCATGTCCAGCCTCGGCGTCGGTGTCCTCGCCAGGGCGGCCACTCAGACCGCGGCGCGGCCGTGCGACCAGCTGCCCGGCACGCCGGAACAGTTCGAGGGCAACAACCACATCCCCTACGAGGGCGCCGGGCACGACCCCTACCGCACCATGCCGCCCACCTCCGGACCGCACTCGCCGCGGGTGGTCACCCCGGGCGTCTATCGCGAGCCGATCCTGCCCGAGCTTCAGGTCCACGTGCTCGAACACGGCCACATCATGCTCCAGTACGCGCCGGACGTGCCGGCCGCGGACATCGAGAAGCTCGAACGCATCGGGCGCAAGCATCCGCGGGACGTCATCGTCGCCCCCTACCCGGACCTCGGCCACGGCATCGCGGTCAGCGCCTGGCAGCGACTGCAACGGCTGGACTCGCTGGACGAGAAGGCGATCGTCACGTTCATCACCAAGCTCGCCGGACGCTACAACCACGCCTGGCAGAACGGCGCGACGGACTGCGTGGTCGCACCGTCCTACAGCGACTGATTCCGGCACCCATGGTCGAAGGGCTCCGGCTTAGGATCAGGAGCGTGTCGGTACGCGTACCGTGGAGGCACTTCTGGTCGTCGGCCCGGTGTTGTGCGTGCTCGCGGGCGGCGCCGTCGCCAGCTGGCGGGCGGTCCTGCTCTGGCCGCACATCGTGCGCACCAGCATGTCCCAGGTCAGCTAGGCCGATCGCACGCTCACGGTCCTGGTCGGCGTCCGCAACTCCGGGCGGTACGCGGTCGACTTTGCCGGCGCGGGCCGCGGCGCGGACGCGGTGACCCCGAGCGGCACCACGGTCGACCACCCGCACATCGAGGCGGACAAGTGGGCCCGGATCACGCTGCCCTACCAGGGCACCGACTGCGACGCCACGATCGACGGTAGCTGGCGGATTCCCTTGCGGACACGCGTACCGGCCGCGACGTTCACGGCGCGGGCCGACGGCCCGGAGACCACCGGCCCATAGGCCCGGCCCGATCTACGCCCGCGAGGACCATCTCCGTCTCCTGGAGAATGACCGATCCACCCGGCCGGCAAGACCGGGTACGTACCAAGATCACATCGGATGACATCGAAACATCCTGGAGTAGCCAACCTTGCACGGCCGTGCCTCCACTCCGCGACGCGGTCGAGGCGAACGACTCAGGCTGGCTCTGGCTGGACGCCGGAGCGCGTGGGGGTTCGAGTCGCCCGGCGACACACGCCAGCACGGAGCCGTGACCTCGGCGTTGGTAAATAGTTTGTCTCTGGATCGACACAAACCAATACCCAACCGGGTCCGACGCTGGCCACGGTGATCCCGTTGATCTAGGTTTGATCCCTTCCATTCCCGCAGATGCGCCAACCACGGCGATCGGCCGGCCCGACGGAATCGCGCCGCTGTTTGACTTTCCCGAAGGCTGGTCTGGTCCGTCCATGTAGCCAGATACCCATGACGCGTACGCGCCGCGCATTGGTCTCCTTGACTGCGTCAACATGCCACACAGATCGTCCGAGGCAACCAGGTCAGGCTGGTCCCCATCCCTCTGCGCAGAGTGGGTCAAGCCCGGGCCAATGTCTTTCGTCATCGCC
Source organism: Hamadaea sp. NPDC051192 (assembly GCF_040682475.1). Taxonomy (NCBI): domain Bacteria; kingdom Bacillati; phylum Actinomycetota; class Actinomycetes; order Micromonosporales; family Micromonosporaceae; genus Hamadaea; species Hamadaea sp. NPDC051192. Next base: position 311 of record NZ_JBFBAZ010000056.1, on the reverse strand, counting down.
CGACCCGCTATGTCTGATCTGACTACACTATGCCTGAGTTGTCCAATGGGACGGCGGAACGGCTGACGCGCACCGGAGGCGCGTCAGCCGTCAACATGATCTACTCAGAATCCGCGTCGATATCCCACGAAACCTGCAATGCGCTCATTACATCAGCCGCTAACTGACGAACCTGTGCCCACTCCGGAAGCTGAAGTCCTGCCTCAGATAAGAAGTTAGTACTCCAGCCGCACTTTCGTGTACTTGTTTTCGCTGGCCAGACGACGTCATTGCGGGGTTCCTGATAGGACTTGATCTGTCCACTATAGACT